>JAJYBW010000138.1 GCA_021778815.1 Acidobacteriota bacterium
CGAGCCGCGCCATGGCATAGTCATAGGCCGTCAGCGCAGAAATCGGCACGCGATTGCGTTTCTTTTCCTGCAAGGTTGGGAGGGTGATTTTTAGGGAAGTTGAAGCGTGGGCAGCGGCATCGCTGCGCGGTTCGGTCAGGCTCATCGCAATCTCCAGTGCAGTTCCCAAGTCGCCGATGTTTTGGCCAGGTGCGGGATACCGCCCGTAACGAATCTCAGGATACGCCGGTGGTTCCCTCGTTTACAAATGGTGCGTCGAAAATGGCGCTGCATCTCAAGATTTTCGCGGGCTATGCGTGTCGTCCGAATGCTGCGACAACATTCTGGATCGTCCCATCCAGAAGCGATTGCTGGCGCGCGTGAGCTCTCCAATGCGGCGATGTTGCAATCGCGCGCAAGCCTCATGATAGGGACCGACATAGCGCAGCGAGGGTGGGATTCTGCGATACACCGTCGGCAATCGTCGCATTGCCTTGGCAGCAGCATGTTGCTCGCGCTCACCATACTCGAGGGTGAAGGCTTCACGAAGTTTATCGGGCATCCATGCGACGGTGAGGGCGCGGTACCAATTCGGCACCGGAACCCACGATCCTCGGCCGTGCAGAACGCGATGTGCCATTTCCCGGGAAAGGCGATTGATGGCGAGTGTGTCGGACGCCCACATCTCTCGGTTGTAGAGTTCGAAGGCGGACCAGTCGGCTGGCAACGCGGTGGGAGGAACTCCGAACAGCATTGCCAGCGTTTTGCTCTCAGCGTAATACGCTTCTTTTTCGGCGGAAGAGAGTGTTGGCAACACGCTTTCGTAGGCGATCATCGCGCTTTCTACCAGTGTGGCGAACACCCAGCGCAGAGCATCGACTTCATTCGCCTGGTAGTGCGAACCGGCCGGGAAAGCTCCCGCAGAGACGGGCATCTGGCCCTGGATGCGGGTGTGCAGCTGGTACAGCGAGCGCGATGCGCCAAGCGCTTGTTGCAGGGTCCCGAAGATGGCGGTGAAGACCACCTTGAAGGTGTTGTGGAAGCGTGTCAGCGGGTCCGAGCGCAGATTGGAGTGCTGATCGAGCGCCGCGGCCACCCAGGGGTGAGCCAGCTGCAGCAGGGAAGCGCGGCCTGCGCCCAGGAACAATGCCGATTCGCGATTAACCTTCCAACTAATGGAGGAGGGGCCGAAGATGCCGTCGTTTGGCCTTGAAACTCCGGCGGCAACGGTGCTCCAAAGGTGTTCAGTATAGGCGCGCGAAACCGGCGTGAAGTTGCGATCCATATTGCAATTAGATTCCAAAGTGAAAGCCTTGTCGTGATCGAGAGTGAAGGTTTGTGCGTCGATTCGCCTGCTATTCACCCGTATTCACAGCGGGGAGAATTTTTAAGGGAACCGGTGCATTGGGCTTATCGTACCTTTCAACAGGATGGAGCGACTGTACAGTTGGCCATGGGTGGAAGCGCAGGTGGCGCGAACCATCGAAGTGTGGGACGCGGGCGCCGGGCAATCGGCGCTGGGCGGCGCACAGTTCAGCGTGCAAGAACAACAGCGGCGAGAAAAGGCCTACGACGAAGCGTTACGGTTCGTCGAGCGGGAGCTCAAACGAACTCCGCGCAGTAAGACAGATCGGTTGCAAACACAAACGCGCATCACGGCGGCGTTCGCCCGATTTTCGGCGACTGCTTTAGGGCTGCAACCGGATGCGATCGATCTGCTGACCAACGATTTTTTGCCTGTCGGTACGAAACTTTCCAGGTGGGCGCGGCGGTTCGATTCCAGCCTGAGCATGCCGGACATTGTGCAGGCCTGCCGCAATGCATGGACTGCCTGCGGATTGCAGCCGCTGCTTGGCGAGTCGGTCTGGCTCACTCCGTCGATACTGGGTTATAGCTTGCTGTATCCCTACAGCGACAACTATTTGGACCGGGTGGATATTTCCCGCGCGGCCAAACTGCGATTCAGTCAGCGGTTTCGCGACCGGCTGCGGGGCGAAATGGGATTTGCCGAGGATGATCGCGAGGCAGCGATTTGGACCCTGGTCGGGTTGATTGAAGCGCAATATCCGCGTGCGGACTATCCCGAAGTCTTCGATTGCCTGCTGGCAATCCATCGGGCTCAGGAGCAGAGCATCGCGCAACTGCAAAGCTCAGAACAATTCGTTGACGCGCAGCTGCTTGCGATGAGCTGCGCCAAGGGAGGCAGTTCCGTGATGGCGGATGCTTGCCTGTCGCATGGTTGGCTGAGTCCGCAAGAAAGCCGATTTTCTTTCGAGTGGGGTGTGCTGCTGCAGTTGGGAGACGATTTGCAGGATGTGCGTCAAGATCTTGCGCGGGGGTCGATGACATTGTTTTCTCGCGCTGCGGCTGCTGGAACGCCGCTCGACGCATTGGTGCTGCAGTTGCTGCGTTTCAGCGAGCGTGTTGGCGAGCAGATGGACGACCTGCCGCACGGAAACGAGATGCTCCGCGAACTGCTTCGGATGAGCTGGCGATCGCTGATTATTGGGGCGATTGCGGAGTCGCACGAATTCTTTACCCCACAATTTCTCCAGGAAGCGGAGCGCTGTTCGCCGTTTCGCTATGGATTTTTGCGCGCCCGGAACAAGAAACTCGCGAGTCGGCAGGGACTGTATACGACTCTGTTCGATGCGTTCCTTGAAGCGCCGGACGATGGCGAAGACGACCTGCCGTCGCCGGTGTATCGACACGTTCCGTGGCTTGAGCCGGAGGTGAGCCTGGCTTGAGCGCGAAATCGGGGCAATCCTTTAGGGTAAGACCTGCGCCGCCGTTGAAAGTGCGGTCCGCAGATGGCTGCCCGTCAACCAGATTGAGACTCCGCCGTTGAAAAGGCTCAGTGACTCTCAACTCTTGTGGTTATAACGAATAAGAATTTGTAATTTCCTTCCGCGCGGTCAGACAACTAATCTGAAGCCATGAACGAGAGGCTGGCTTGCGGCTTG
Source organism: Acidobacteriota bacterium (assembly GCA_021778815.1). Lineage (GTDB taxonomy): Bacteria > Acidobacteriota > Terriglobia > Terriglobales > Acidobacteriaceae > JAKAAZ01. The sequence goes on from JAJYBW010000138.1 coordinate 2,943, forward strand.
GTCATGTCTGCAAGGCAACATCCACCCAGTGCGTCGGAGACGTAATCTTGGGGCATTCGCCAATCGGGAGGAACCATCATGACAGACATTACTCGTCGTAACTTTTTCGGCGCAGCCGCGGCTGCCGCCACGGGCTTCGCGGCACTCACCGCCGCATCTTCTCCGCTGCACGGGCAACTTGTCGACAGGACTGGCGACTGGAAGCTGGCGGAGTTCCATCGTCTGGTGCAGTCGAAGGCTCGCGCGCGGCAGGTCTACGATGTGACCGCCATCGGCGGCGGCAAATTTTTGAATAACATTAAGAATTCTCTGAATGGATTTCACTTTGGCTTTGGCTATCCCATGGAGCAGATCCAGGTGCTGGCCGCGTTGCACGGCCCTGCCAATCTGTTGAACTTCGACGATTATGTCTGGGAGAAATACCGCGTGGGCGAGTGGCTCAAGGTAGACGATCCCAAGACCGGAAAGCCCGCCATGCGTAACATTTTTTATTCGGGTCAGATGCCGCACTTCGCCTCGCAGGACCCGGAGAACGAGGATTCGATGTTTCAGAACACCAGCATCGAAGGGCTGCAATCGCGCGGCGTGCGCTTTCTGAGTTGCCACACGGCCAGCGAAGAACAATCCCGGATTGTGATTCATCATCTGGGGCTATCGCAAACGCAGGACGAGGTAGTGAAAGACTGGCAGGCGCACGCGCTTCCCGGCGTGTTGGTGGTTGCCTCTATGGTGGCCGCGATTGCCGTGTTGCAATGCGAAGGCCACTACTCCTACATCACGGTCTAAAGGAAAGTGGAAGGCATGAGGATGCGAATGAGGACGGCGACAATATTGCTCGGCCTGATGGCCACGTTTTTTGATGCGGGTACGGCGCTAGCGCAGGCAGCTCCTCCATGGAGTGCAGGGCATAACGATCCAGCGAGCGCCAAGGGCTATGTATTTCCGGTGGACTCGATCGACAACGTGCCCGACCTACATGGCAATCCCGTCGATGCCAGGCTGGTCCTGTTTATCGGCGGCAACCAGTTTTTTGTGTTGCCCCGGCTCATCGCTGGATTTGAAGCCGCGCATCCAGAACTGCACGGACACATTTTCTACGAGACGCTGCCGCCGGGGATTTTGCGCCGTCAGATGGCCAACGACAATACCTTGACCCTGGGCAACCTGACCCTGCAGGTGGTGCCGGACGTATATGAGGCGGGGGCCCGCGTGGTGGATGAAATGGCGCGGTTGGGACAGGTGGAGCGATCCGTTCGCTATGCCACCAACGATTTGGCCATCATGGTCGCAGCCGGAAATCCGAAACACATTGCTGGTCTCAAAGATCTTGGCCAACCCAGTCTGAGGCTTTCCATGCCGAACCCGGAGTGGGAAGGGGTCTCGCGCCAGATTGCGGCCGCCTTACGTAGAGCGGGCGGCGAAGCGCTCTATCAGTCGGTATATGTCAGCAAAGTCGCCAATGGAACAACATATTTGACACATGTCCATCATCGTCAGACGCCCATGCGGATCATGCAGGGAGAGTCTGACGCCGGTGTGACCTGGGCCTCCGAAGTGCGCTTTCAGGAAATGATCCATAATCCAATTTCCGGGGTCGCCATTCCAGCGGAGCAAAACAGCACTGCTGTCTACGCCGCCGGAGTATTGAAAACTGCGCCCCACGCAGTCGCCGCCCGCGCATGGGTGCAGTACCTCACCTCGCTGCAAGCGCAGAAAATTTATCGCGACTACGGCTTTCAATCTTTCACGGGAAACACAAAATGAAATCACACATTGCATTGCTGTCGATGGCCCTGGCGCTGGGCGCCGTCCTGACAGGGAGCTTAGGGAATGCTGCGCCGCAGACAGCGAAGCAGTCGCCTGCGACGGAACCCGTCGCTCCGCAGCGACCGGACGTTGCAGGTGTTGGAGCGGGAAAACAAGGCGACCTAATCCGCCAGGGCAAGCAAATTTTCGACCAGACACCGATCCACGCCAAAGCGTACGTCGGCAACCGACTGAGCTGCAATGATTGCCACCTCCAGGGAGGCACGGAGCCCAAAGCGGCGCCCTTGACCGGCGTTCCCGGATTGTTCCCCCTGTATAGCGAGAGGGCTGGCCGCGTGATTAATTTTGGCGAGCGCGTGCAGGAGTGTTTCGTCCGCAGCGAAAACGGTACCGCTCCGCCACTGGACAGTCCAGAGATGAACGCATTGCTTGCCTATATCGAATGGATCTCTCAGGGTGTTTCCAAACAAGAGACGCTGGCTGGACGAGGATTGGTGCAGGTACCCCTGCTCACGGGCAATGCGGATCGCGGGGTGGTCATTTACAAACAGAGGTGTGCGGCATGTCATCAAGATAATGGCGCGGGAGTGCCGGGTGCGTTTCCGCCCCTGTGGGGTTCGGACTCCTACAACGACGGCGCCGGCATGCACAAGATTCCCAAGATGGCGGCGTTTCTTGTCAAGGCGATGCCGCCGACTCAGCCGGGCTCGCTGTCGCCGCAGGAGGCGTATGACGTGGCGGCGTACATCCATGGCAAGCCGCGGGCAAAGTTTAATCCCGCCAACAGCAAATACTAAAAAGCGTTTTCCACTCCAGAGCCAGGGGATAGGGGCACGCACGAGAGGCTTTCCGTTTGTGTGGCCTGAAGCATCCAAGCGCACGCGTCCACATTTCTCTTCGCGGAAATTCTGTCCATGTTTCAGGCTGTATTCCGTACGACCGGGTATCTATCCTGCAACACGGGTCCAGTGGCCGTTCGCGATTTCAACGAGCGGGCCTTCGAGCACGGCGGTGGGATCTCCGATCGCAGCCAATGGTTTGTCGCGATCACTATGCATGGTTGGGACGGCGGCCAGCAGGCTGCGAGTGTATGGGTGTTGCGGGTTTGAGAACAGCTGGGCACACGTAGCGACTTCTACAATCTTTCCCTTACGCATCACAGCGACACGCTGGGCGATTTGAGCGACCACAGAAAGATCGTGGGAGATAAAGAGCAGGGCCGCATTGGAGCGCTGTTTCAGCTCTCGCAACAGGTCGAGAATCTGGGCCTGCACCGTGACATCGAGCGCGGTGGTGGGTTCGTCGGCAATCAGGAGGCTAGGGCGATTCACCAGAGCCATCGCGATCAGGATGCGTTGCCGCTGGCCGCCGGAAAATTGGTGAGGATAATCGTCAAATCGCAGATGAGGTTCCGGAATCGAAACGGATTCGATGGCCTCGATTGTCCGCTGACGCACGGCGGTTCTCGAAAGATTGTGCTGATGCACTCGAATGGCTTCGGCGATTTGTTTGCCGATCGACATAACAGGATTCAGCGCTGTCATCGGCTCCTGAAACACCATGGCGGCATCGCGTCCGCGTCGGGAGGCCATGTCTTGTTCTGGAAGCTGCAGCCAATTCTCCTGTTGAAACCATATGCTGCCTGCGATCTGGGCCCGGGGATCGAGCAGGCGCAAAATTGCCAGCGCCGTGACAGACTTTCCAGATCCAGATTCGCCAACCAGTGCCAGAGACTCGCCAGGGTCGATGGTGAAACTCAAATCATCGACAGCGGTATGCCTCCCCGCATCGGAGGAAAATGTGATGGACAGATGGTCAACGCGGAGAAGAGGCTGCACGCGCTTATCTTAGAGCATCGCTGGCAGCGAGGGTGCGACGGGCGGTCGCTTGGCTACGGAACAGCTCTTGCGAATGCGCCTGGATGGAGAAATTTATAATCGCGGTAACCGCTGCAATGGAGCGCCCATGCCGTACTTTCTCCGCAAAGCCGACACCGCCGACATTCCTGCCATCGAGAAATTGATCGACGCTTCTGTGCGCGGGTTGCAGGCGCAGGATTATACCCCAGAGCAAATCGACGCAGCGTTGCGAACCGTGTTCACGGTCGACAGTCAACTGATCGAGGACGGTACATATTTCGTAGTCGAGCAGGACGGCGAGATGATCGGTTGTGGAGGCTGGAGCCAGCGCAAAACGCTGTGCGGCGGCGATCACCATGCAGTGCGGGAGAGTACTTTGATGGATCCGTTGCTGGACGCCGCAAAGATTCGCGCGATCTTTGTTGCTCCGCGGTGGGCGCGTCAGGGCATTGGAAGCATCCTGCTAAAGGCGGCGGAGGAAGCTGCGATGAACGCTGGATTTCGTCGGTTAGAGATGGGTGCAACGCTGACCGGCGTGCCTGTATATTTGCGACGCGGATATCGCAAGGTTGAAACGATGACGGTGCCGCTGGAGAATGGCGTGACTTTGCCGGTGGTTCGCATGGAGAAGGGCTGCTGAGCGTTTCTTTGTGGGCGCAAAGTTTGCGAGCCGCCGTCTGTAGCCCGGAAAATCAAGCGGTCTCTGCAAGAATGCCGGTACTCAATCTGGCCAGGTTTTTTGCCGTACACTGACCTTTCCTCGCCATGGCCGATGGTTTCGCCCAATCCGTTAAGCAGCAGGCCGATATCGTTCGCATCATCGGCGAGTATGTGCGCCTGACCAAGGGTAGCGCGCAAAGCTTCAAGGGGCTGTGCCCGTTTCACAAAGAGAAGACGCCATCGTTCAACGTGCAGGCGGCACAGCAGTTCTACCATTGCTTCGGCTGCGGGCAGTCGGGCGACGTGTTTACGTTTGTGCAGAAGATGGAGAACATCAGTTTCCCTGAGGCAGTGCGGAGCGTTGCGCAGAAATGCGGCATTCCGCTGCCTAAGCGAGAATTCTCCTCGCCGGAGGAAGCCCAGGCCTCGAAGTTGCGATCGAAGCTACTGGAGATTCACGACCAGGCGTGCCGTTATTTTGAGGACCAGTTGCAGAGCCCGGAAGCGGCGCGCGCCCGTGAATATCTGACGGGCAGGGGCTTGACAGCAGAAGCGATCACAGCCTTTCGCATTGGTTATGCGCCGGATTCCTACACGACGATGCGCGACCGCTTTCAGTCCGCATTCGACGCGGAAGTGTTGCGCGGTAGCGGGCTTTTTTCTTCCAAGGATCAGGCCGAGGGCGGCAGCGGATCGATGTATGCTCGTTTTCGCAAGCGCATCACATTTCCGATTCGCAATGAAGCCGGTCGCGTGATTGCCTTTACCGCTCGCGCGCTCGACAACGACGAGAAGGCAGGCCCGAAGTATTTGAACTCGCCAGAAACGCCGCTGTACACCAAGGGCCATGTGCTCTTCAACCTCGACAAGGCGAAGCAGGCGATTCGGCAGTTTGAATTTGCACTGCTGGTGGAAGGGCAGATGGACTGCATCTCCGTGTATATGGCGGGGATCACGAACGTGCTGGCGACCAGCGGCACAGCCTTCACCGAGGCGCAGGTGCGGCTGCTGGGCCGGCATACGCGGCAGGTGGTGGTGAACTTCGATCCGGACACCGCCGGTGCGAATGCGGCGGAAAAATCCATTGCACTGCTGATTGAAGAGGGTTTCAGCGTGAAAGTGGTGACGTTGGAGGGTGGCCTGGACCCGGACCGCTACGTGCGCGAGAGAGGAACGTCGGCCTATATTGCAGCCCTGCGCGGGGCACGCCGACACAGCGATTATTTGATTGAGCGGGCACGCACGCTGTTTCCTCCGGTCACGCCGGACGCGAAAGTGAAGGCGCTGAATTTTCTGTTGCCGC
>JAJYBW010000139.1 GCA_021778815.1 Acidobacteriota bacterium
CGTTCCGCGTTCACCAGCGTCTGCTTGCGTTCATACTCCGCGGGAACATTGTCGAGATTCGATTTTGTGACCTCAATGTAATAGCCGAACACGGAGTTGTACCGCACCTTCAGCGATCCAATCCCCGTGCGCGTCCGCTCGCGTTCCTCAATGGCCGCGATTGATTGTTTACCGCTCAGACTGAGGGATCGCAGTTCGTCCAATTCTGCATCGATGCCAGTGGCGATCGCTCCACCATCTTCCAAACGCATCGGAGGCTGTTCTGCGAGTGTCGTCGAAATCGCATGATGCAGGTCGTCGAGGCAATCGAGGGACGACTGCATTCGTTTCCACGCAGGCGACTGGAGCGGTGTAATCGCTGCGGCAACCAACGGCAATTTCGCCGCGGACGAGGCAAGCGCCAGCAAATCTCGCGGCCCAGTGCTGTCGAGCGAAATCCGGCTCAACAATCTTTCCAGATCAAGAATGTCCCCGATGCTGTTGCGTACACGCTCGCGACTCTGCAAATCGCTGTGCAACTCCGCTACGCCATCAAGGCGTTCATGAATCGCGGCGAGTTCGATCAACGGCCGTAGGATCGTGGCACGCAACTTGCGCTTGCCCATCGGCGTCTGGCACATGTCCAGCGTATGAAACAGCGTCGTATGGCGCCGCGCATCCGGCATCAGCGGCTCGACCAGTTCGAGATTGCGGACAGTCACGGCATCGAGTTGCAGGCAGCCGCTATGTTCGTAATATCGAACGCGGTCGATGTGTTCCAACTGACCCAGTTGCGTCGCGCGCAGGTAATGCACAATACTGCCCGCCGCCACCGCGGCTGTTGCGTGGCCCTCTAGCCCGAACCCGGCCAGTTCGCGCGTTCCCAGATGATTTTCCAGCAGCGGAACCGCATAATCCCGCGTCAGCACCCACGGCTCCAGATGTGTCACGGTGCGAGAGCGCAAAGCATCTTCAAGCGATGCAGCCAGCCCGCCACTATTTTCGGCTAGCAAAATTTCAGCCGGATTGAACCGCGCCAGCTCGTCGCTGGCCTGGTTTGCGGCATCCTGTGCAGCGTGGCCGCGAAATTCTGTGGCGCGAAAATCGCCGGTCGAGTTATCCAGCAGCGCCAGTCCAATCGTCGATCCATCAAAGCACAGCGCCGCCAGAAAATTGTTCTGTTCTGAGTGCAACGTGGGGTCAATCGCCGTGCCCGGCGTCAGCACACGCGTCACCTCGCGGCGCACAATGGTCTTTGTCAGCTTGGGATCTTCCAGTTGCTCGCAAATGGCGATGCGGTAGCCAAGCCGCAACAAGCGTGTGATGTACTGGTCGGCGGCGTGATGGGGCACACCGCACATGGGGATGGCCCGTTCCTTGTCCCGCGACGTCAGGGTAATTTGCAGTTCGCGCGCCGCAGTCTTGGCGTCCTCGTAAAACAGTTCGTAAAAATCACCCAATCGAAAGAAGAGCAGCGTGTTCGGATGTTTCTGTTTCGCTGCGGCATACTGCCGCATCAATGGCGTCGAGGCCATTTCCAGTGTTGGATTCGGACTGGCGCTGGATACAGACAGACGGCTTCTCCTGAAGCTTGGGCGTAACAAAAATGACGGGCGGCCTTTCCTTTAAAGATAGGCCATCGGGAACGATGTGTACCAATCTACAGCATCGGAAATCCAGTGCCATTCAGGGATACAAGGCACTTGCCTCAATGTACTTTACGTCGTCCACTCGAAAAGGCTCGTGTGTTCTGGGTCACATGTGTCCTACATCACAGTAAAGTGCCTTTTGTCTGAGCTATATACTTACTTGTACGTTCTCTTTGGGAGCGGTTCTTCAAGCGATGGCAATGTATCTCATCTGGCTGCGGGTCGCGCTGGTTCTGTACGGCGTCTCCAGCCTTACGGTGATCCCAGATGTGCTGACCGGCCATGATCGCTGGCGCAGATTTGTGCACCCCGTTTGCGTCTCCGCCTTTTATTTTCATCTGGTTGCGCTAGTGGAAATGATGCGTCTAGCCCATCACTGGGTACCGGCCAGCCTGCATGAAGTGGAAACCTCGTTCGCCCTGCTGCTGACTCTGACGTTCCTGGCGATTTATTGGCGCTACCGGGCTATTTCGTTCGGATTATTTGTGTTGCCCGTCATTTTCCTGCTTTTGCTTCTGCCAGCGGCGCAGCCGGACCACGCCCCTGTCTCCAGTCAGTGGATGCATAACGGGTGGATCCTGCTGCACATCGCGCTTCTGCTGGTGGCGTATACGTTATTGTTGTTCAGTCTGCTCTCCAGCCTGCTCTACCTGATCCAGGAACGGCGCTTGAAGAACAAGCAGATTGGCGGCATTTTCAGCCATCTGCCACCGCTCGATACCATCGATCACATCGCGTTTGTGACCCTTGTCATCGGCTTGCCCTGCATGACGCTGGGACTGCTGGCCGGCGCGTTGATTGCCCAGGAAAGCGTCGGCGCCGCCTACTTTCTCGATCCTAAAGTGCTGCTTTCGATCGGTATGTGGGTGCTCTACGTGTGGATGCTGTATGTCCGTCGCCACATCGGCCTTCGCGGCAAGCGTGCCGTCTACTTATCGTCGCTGGTATTTCTGATGGCGCTCACGGTTTGGGTCGCCAACCAGTTCAGCACTGTCCATAGGTTCCCAGCGCCATGAACTTCGTCCTCATCGGCGTTAACCACAAATCTGCGCCACTGCAGGTGCGGGAGAGGCTTGCCATTCCGGCCGCTCGGCTGCAGGAAGCTACGCTTTCATTGCTGAGTGTGCCCTGCGTGCGCGAGGGCATGATTCTTTCCACCTGCAACCGGGTCGAGTTCCTCACCTATCAGGAACCAGCGCAGGCCGATCTGCTGGAGTTTATCCAGAACTATTTCGCCATCGGCAAAGAAGCGCTGCACCCCTACATTTACGAATACCGCGCGTCGGAAGTTGTCCGTCACGTGTTCCGTGTGGCCTCCAGTCTGGATTCGCTGGTCGTTGGTGAGCCGCAAATTCTGGGTCAGGTAAAAGAGTCCTACTCGTTGGCGAGGTCGATCGGCGGCATCAATAACAACCTGGACCCGTTGATGCAGCGCGCCTTTACCGTCGCCCGCAAAGTACGCAACCAAACCAGCATCGGAATTTCCTCGGTATCCATCGCGTCGGTCGCCGTCGATCTGGCACGCAAAATCTTCGGCTCGCTGCACGGGAAAACCGTTCTGTTGATGGGCGCAGGCAAGATGGGAGAACTGGCCGCTCGCAGCATGATGCAGCACGGTGCCAGCACCATCTACATTTGCAACCGAACTTATGAACGCGCGGTTGATCTGGCCGGTAAATTTCCCGGCGTACGCTCTGAGAGCGGCTCGGCGACCGGTCAGTCCGCCATCGTGCAGCCCATTTCCTACGAGTTGCTGCATCAATATGCTGCCACGGCGGACATCATTGTCAGCTGCACCGGAGCCGAAGATCCAATTTTCAAGCGCGCGCACGCCGAACAATATATGCAGCGCCGCAAGCAGCGCCCCATGTTTTTTATCGACATTGCCGTGCCTCGCGATGTGGATCCAGAGATCAACAGCGTGGAAGGTGTTTTTGTTTACAACATTGATGATCTGCAAGCCGTGGCTGTGTCGAACATGTCCAGCCGCACCAAGGAAGCGATGGATGCAGAGGTGATTATTCGCACTGAAGTGCAGCGATACACGCAACGAATGCAGTCGGCCAACGGAGTTCCTTCCATTGTTGCCCTGCAGCAAACCCTGGAAGATGTGCGGCAGAATGAAATGCGGCGCGCGGCCCCTCGTTTGGCGCAGTTGTCCAGCGAACAATTGCAGGCGGTAGAGCAGATGACGCGCGCGCTGGTGCATAAGCTGCAGCATGCGCCCATCCAGGCCATCAAGCGCGCCGCGCAGGAAGGCGATCGCGAAACCCTCGCGCTGATCCAGACCGTCTTCGATCTGGAGCATCACGAAAGGCCGACTGAGGCGATTGGGACAGCGGAGTCGATGACTGGACAAAACGAGCGAAAGGAGACCGCATTCGTTCCCGGTCCCGACGCTACTGGGACAAAGAGCGCCGAATCTGCTGCTTCGAAACAAGTCTCCGTCAAGGAGGAAAGCTTACTTTGATCCGCATTGGGAGTCGCGGCTCCGCCCTTGCCCGCTGGCAGGCAGATCACATCGCCGCGGAGCTGCGGGATCGAGGTCACCAGGTCTCCATTCAGATTCTGGTCACGACGGGCGATCGCGTGCAGCATGCACCGTTTATGCAGGTCGGCACCAAAGGAATGTTTACCAAAGAAATTGAAGAGGCGCTGGCCGACGAACGCATCGATCTCGCCGTACACAGCCTGAAAGACCTGCCGACGGAGTTAGCCGCAGACTTCATCATCGCGACGATTCCAAAGCGCGCGGATGCTCGTGATGCGTTCGTCTCGGTTCGCCATGAAAGTTTCGCCGCATTGCCGTCCGGCGCGATTGTCGGCACCAGTAGTTTGCGGCGCCAGGCACAATTGCGCGCATTGCGTTCAGATCTTGATATTCGCGAACTGCGCGGCAACGTCGACACTCGGTTGCGCAAGCTGCACCAGGGCCAATACGACGCCATCATTCTTGCTGCGGCCGGTTTGGATCGTCTGGGTCTTGCCGCCGATGTGAAACAACTGTTTTCTCCGCAAGAAATGTGTCCTGCTGCAGGGCAGGGAGCGCTCGCCATTGAGTGCCGCACAAGCGACAAGGCGACACGAGAAGCTGTTTCCGCGCTCGATGACGCTGCGGCACACTTCGCCGTGCTGGTGGAGCGCGCTGCGCTGGCGACGTTAGGCGGAGGCTGTCATCTCCCCGTGGGTGTGTATTGCGAGCCTGCAAACAATGGTTGGGCGGTGATGGGCGTTGTTGCTCGCCCGGACGGATCGCAAGTTTTACGTGAACAGATGGAGTTGGCTCAAGAATTCTCCTCGGCGGAAGGAGTCGGCCGTGCGATGGCGAATCGATTGTTAGCGCGCGGCGCAGCGGAGTTTCTTGCGGCGGCTGAAACTGCCCCGCCGGCAGGAAGTCCGGGCAGATGAGACCGCTCGCCGGACGGAAGATTCTCATCACACGCGCGCGGCACCAGGCTCAATCGCTGGCAAGCGCGTTGGAAGCGAAGGGCGCGACCGTTGTCGCGATTCCTGCCATCGAGATTATTCCGCCAGATTCCTACGATGCGTTGGATGCGGCGCTTTGGAGTGCCAGAAAATATCAGTGGCTGGTCGTGACCAGCGCCAATGGCGCGGAAGTCTTGGCGGAGCGACTTGCCGCTTTGAATCTGCCTATCGCAGCGCTCGATGCTTTCAAGGTTGCAGCCATCGGTCCCGCCACCGCGCGTGCTCTTGGGGAAATGGGTTTGCATGTCGATGAAGTTCCCAAGCAGGCCATCGCAGAATCGCTGGTGGAATCACTGCGAGACCAGGTGGGTGGCAAGAATGTTTTGTTAGTCCGCGCCAAGGTGGCGCGTGATGTGCTCCCGGAGGAACTCCGAAACGCCGGCGCGACTGTGGATGTGGTTGATGCCTACCAGACCATTGTCCCAGCCACATCCGCAGACGATGTACGGCTTCTTTTCGCGGCGCCCAGCCGAATTCCGGACGTGGTCACGTTCACCAGTTCGTCCACGGTGACAAATTTCTTTCGCCTGCTGCGTGAGGCCAATGTGTCCACATGGCCACATGGAATGGCCGCGGCTTCCATCGGTCCCATCACCAGCCAGACGCTGCGTCATCACGGCGTCGAACCCTCCGTCGAAGCGACGGAATACACCATCCCTGGCGTGGTGGAAGCGCTATCCCGCTGGTCGGCAGCGAACGCAACGCCCGCGAATCGTTAGTGTGTGCTCCAGGTTTTGTCTTTGGAGTTGCAGAGGTCTTCCAGGAAGCAGTCGGCGCAGCGAGGTTTCCGCGCGATACAAATCTCCCGGCCAAAGTGAATCACACGATGGGAAAAGTCGATCCAGGCGGGCTGCGGAATCAACTGCATCATGTCCTGCTCAATCTTTTCCGGCGTCGTCGACTTCGTCAGTTCCAGCCGCTGCGTGATGCGCATTACGTGCGTATCGACCACCACTCCCAGCGGAATTTTGTACCATGAGCCGGAAACAACATTTGCCGTCTTGCGCGCCACGCCGGGGATCGTCAACAGCTCGCCCATGGTCTGCGGTACTTTCCCGCCAAAGTCTGCAATAACTTTCTGCGCCGCGCCGATGATGTTCTTTGCCTTGTTGCGAAAGAATCCTGTAGTGCGGATCATTTCTTCCACTTCCGCCTGGGAAGCCTTCGACATTGACTGCGGGGTAGGGAAGCGCTGGAACAGAGCGGGCGTCACCATGTTCACGCGAACATCGGTGCATTGCGCAGAGAGTATGGTCGCTACCATCAGCTCCCAGGCGTTGCGGTGGTGCAGCGCACATACCGCGTTGGGATAATGTTCCGCCAATTGCTGCAGAATGGCTTCCACGCGCTGCGGATTTGTCGGATTGCCCGCGGATTTCTTCTTCACAATCTTTTTGGCAGCCCGGTGCGGCGCTGCCTTTGCGCGCGTCACCTTCTTCGTAGCTGCCTTTTTCTGCGGACGTGCGGTCGGCACTGCTTTATCCAACCCGATCCAGCATCTCCTGCGCGGTCATGCGGACGCAGGTAAAGATCGGATAATCCTTCAGCGTATAGGCGCTGATTTCCGTGCCACGCAATTGCTCGACCAGGTCAAGAAAATCCTCTGGATAATTTGTCTCGAACGCCACCACAAATTCCTGATCATCCAGACCGAAGGAATACGTTGTGTTCAGCTTCACTCGCGGATACAAATGCCCGACGCGAATATGCTCCGTCATCAAGCGCTGGCGCTCATCTTTGGGCAGCAAATACCAGGCCCGCGTCTTCCAGAACGGATACACGAAGATATATTTCTGGCGTCCCGGCCGCAAAAATCCGCGCGAATCCGCCTGTCCTTCGTGCTCGTGGCCGATCAGATATTGCGAGCGTTTGGTCATCGCCAAGTAGCTGAAAGCAGTCTCAAGATAGCCGCCCATCGGCGTCGCCATCAGTTCAGCTGTCATCAGATTCAGGTCGTCGACGGTCGTACAAATACGCCATAGCATCAGGTCGCATTCGCTGCGTGTTCCAACGGTGGAATACGTCAGGGTCAACATGCGGTCCGCCTGGTTCCAGCGCTCCAGTACCGCAGCCACGGCGCTCTTATGCGCAGCGCGCTCCTCGGCGGGCAACCGGCGCCACTCCGGCATCACCTTAAAAAATTGGAAGGAGACAATCTGCCGCTTCAGCTCTTTTTCTTTGGGAGCCTCTTTCGCCGGAGCGGTCTGGGGGGCAGCGGCGTGTGCCGTCTCGTTCGCGATTTCAGTGGTGACAGCGTCGGTCATCGATTTCTCCTGGGTGCTATCCCTCATGCTAGCAAAACCGTTCGCTCTTGTGCTCTCCGTCACATTCTTCGAAGATTCAAGCGTCCACCGCTATACTGCTGACAGGCCGCATCCAAACGCTCGATGACAGAAAAAATTCTCACCTTCCTTGTTCCATGGATTACCGCCATCATTTCCCATATCGGCTATCCGGGCGTCGCCCTGTTGATGGCCATTGAGTCGGCCTGCATTCCGCTGCCGTCAGAAATCATCATGCCGTTCGCCGGCTACCTGGTCTATACGGGTCGGTTTAGTTTGTTCTGGGTGGCCACGGCCGGCGCCATTGGATGCAATATCGGCTCAGCCGTTGCGTATTGGATCGGTGCCTACGGCGGCCGGCCACTGGTGGAGAAATACGGTTCCTATATTCTGCTGGACCGGCGGGATCTCGATCGCACCACCAAATTTTTTATGCGTTTCGGCCCTGTCACTGTGCTGCTGGCGCGCATGCTGCCGGTGGTTCGTACCTTCATTGCGCTGCCGGCTGGCATTGCCCGCATGCCGCAGGTGAAATTCCACATCTACACCTTCGTAGGGTCGTGGCCCTGGTGTTTTATCCTGGCGTATGCGGGAATGAAACTCGGCAACGCGTGGAACACCGATCCACGTTTGAAACATATCCTGCACGAGTCGGACGCGGCGGTCGTGTTGTTGCTGGTTGCAGGGGTGGCCTGGTTTATCTGGACACACTGGAAACATCGAGCAGCTCAGCGCGAAGCTTAACCTGGATTTGCAGGAATAATCCGATTTGGCGCGCGATTTGCCCAGCCGGAGCCTGACTCTATCCGCCCGCCAGCAGAATCGGCAGCGTCGGCGTTGTCGATCCGCCCGCATTCTCCATCGTGACTCCGAACGCTTTCGCCGAAATTCCTTTGGGCAGGTTCGGCAGCAGCACGCTCGCCATTCCTTGCGCATCCGGTTGGAAGGTGCCGGCGGGAATCGGCGCGCTACCGTTCGCGGGAATGACCCATAATTCATAAGTCTTGTTGGGCGGCAACGGCACCAAATGGCTGGCGGTGAAGACCAGCCCGCCACGATTCTTGAGATACACGGCGTTGCCGGA
>JAJYBW010000140.1 GCA_021778815.1 Acidobacteriota bacterium
GTGGATCACGAACGTGCTGGCGACCAGCGGCACAGCCTTCACCGAGGCGCAGGTGCGGCTGCTGGGCCGGCATACGCGGCAGGTGGTGGTGAACTTCGATCCGGACACGGCCGGCGCGAACGCGGCGGAAAAGTCCATCGCGCTGCTGATTGAAGAGGGCTTCAGCGTCAAAGTGGTGACACTGGAAGGTGGGCTGGATCCTGACCGCTACGTACGCGAGAGAGGAACGCCGGCCTATATTGCAGCCCTGCGCGGGGCACGCCGACACAGCGATTATTTGATTGAGCGGGCACGCACGCTGTTTCCTCCGGTCACGCCGGACGCGAAAGTGAAGGCGCTGAATTTTCTGTTGCCGCACATGCAACATATTCCCAGCCGAATCGCGCGCGATGAGTTTGCGGCGGATGCGGCCCAGAAACTCGCCATCGACTCGGCATTGCTGCGACAGGAGTTGAAGCAGGCGGCTTTTGCCCGGCGGACGGATGTTCGATCGAGCGCGTCAACAGCGACGGGATGGAGCGAGGCGGAAAAATTGCTGTTGCGCGCATTGACGTTGCCTGCCGGTCAACCAGCACGGGAGCGGGCGAGGCAGCTTATCTCGGAGGAGCCATCGTTATGCGAAGGACTGTCGGCTTCGGCGCTGCTGTCTGCACTTGTGGAGGCAGAGTCAATTTCAAATCCGTTTGACTTGGCGCCGAATGAGGCCAGCCGGCATCTACTGGCGGCTGCGTTAATGCATGGAAATCAGGAAATCCTGCCGGAGCAAGTGGAGGACGCGTTTCACTCCCTGCGCCATAGCCGGTTGGAACAGCGTCAACGCGAATTGCGTCGTTCGCTAGCAGAGGCAGAACTTCGCAATGACACCGAGGTGGTGCGGGAGTTGATGAACGAGAAAATCGCGCTCGACCGGCTGTTGCGAGAGGGCTGAGCTTCTCACCAGGCAATCCGCGCCGTAGTTGGGGGTGTTTGCGCGAATGATTCTGCCGTATTTGATCGTTTGACCGTGCCTCGGGCGGATGCATAGACTAAAGTTGGTTCTCCACGGAAAGCGTATTAAGAAGTGGCCATGCAGTCTAGACGCGAAATCGGTTCCAGCTTTCGGATTTTATTGAGTGCTCTCGCCCTTTCGCTGGTGTTGTCGGCATTCGCGGGCACAACATGGGGCCAAGCCTCCTCTTCACAGGATTCTTCTACTCCAGCGTCTCCTTCGCAGGAATTGTCTTCCCCGGGGTCCCCAAAGCAGTCCGGAGTTTCGTCGTCGAATCGCACCGAGTCAGGGGAAGCGGTTCCACTTCCAGAGGCGAACGTACCGCCGCGGCCCAATGTGGCAGCCATTGCGGCGATTCCAGCAGCCATCGATCCAACCGGGCCAACCATTTCTTTGGAGATTTCCGAGGCGATGTTTGATGTGATGGCGGCCCTGAATACCTGCGGTTATAACGAGGGGCTGTCGATTTCCGATCCGCTGCGCCAGAAGGTGCGCGATGACATTGACCAGGCCCTGCAGCAGTCCGCAGCCGCGCGAGGCAGTCGGGACCGGCTTTGCAGTTTTATTCATAGCCATACCATGAATGGCGTCTCCATCAACCTGGCTGCATACATCTCGCTGGCCCTCTACCTGACGCCGCCGCCCTCGTTGACGACCAATGTCGGCGCATCCGATCTTCCCCCGGACGCAGCGACGCTGGTGGGTCTGGCTTCTCCGCTGCGAAATTTCTCTCAAGCTGTTGGGCTGCATGTGATTTGGGCGTTGAACCATCCGGCGTATGAGGCGCTGGCTAACAAGGTTCGCACTGCCATGAATCAGATGCTGATTCAGACGGATCTGTATCTGAAGCAACCTCCCGTGACCAACGGCAATCGACGGTTTCTGGTCATCATGGATCCGATGATCGCACCGGGGGAGGAGAATGCCCGTGTGTATGGCGGCGATTACATTGTGGTTGCCTCGCCGACGAACGGCAAGATTGATATGAAGCCGGTGAAGCACACCTATTTGCGCTTCATCCTGGAGCCACTGATCTATGCTCGCTCGGACTCAATCAATCAGCTGCGGTCGATTCTGGCACTGGTGCAGCCCTCACCGCTGCCTTACATTTACAAGAGCGATGTTCTCACCCTGGTGACGGAGTGCTTGATTCGGGCGATTGAAGCGCGCTCCATGGACACCGGAGTTCCTGTCTACAAAATTCCTGCGCATGTCGATCGCAACCAGTTGGCGGCTGTCGACAAGCAAGAAAATGCGTATGAACATGCGGTGGCGCAAGTGCGCAATGACACCGTCCACAACGACATGATTCAGGGTTTTATCCTGACGCAGTATTTTTTCGACCAATTGCGAGGCTTTGACGAGAGCCCGAGATCGCTACCGCAGATGGTCGGCATCATGATTTACGGCATGAACGTTGATATTGAGAAGCATCGTGTACAGGACATCGTGTTTGCCTCCCACACCGATCAGAACGTGGAAACTGCAGTGGCTCCGCAGTCGGCCGATCTGGATAACGCAGAAAATAAGCTGATCGCGGGGGATAGCGCCGCAGCAATCGCTCTGGCGCAACGATCTCTCGACCAGCACACCACCGATCCCGGAAGAGCCTACTTCATCCTGGCGCGGGCCAACATTATGAGCGGGAAGATGGATGCCGCGGTCGAGGACTTCAATCAAGCGGCCAAAGTGTCTCACGATCTGCGGACGATTGCATGGTCCCATATTTACCTGGGACGTCTTGACGATATGCAGGGGGATCGGAATGCAGCCGTCGCAGAATATCAGGCGGCGATGCAGTCTCGAGATGGCCGCCAGGATACAAGCCGGGCGGCTGAAGCGGGACTGAAGGCGCCCTTCGCACCTCCACAGGCGCAGCAAGGTTCGCACCGACAAGACGACTCCGGTGGCGACGGAACCGACACTTCGCACTAAAGCGAAGGATCCAGCAGCCTGGTTCGCTTGGTCACTTTCAAGCGACTCAGCGAGGTGAGGCGTTCCTTGCGAAGGAAACAGGCAGAACCTGGAAATTCTCCGCAAATATCGAGCGCCTGTCCAAGAACGCACTACACTGATCTCTATATTCACCTGAGGAGACGAAACGGCCTTGTCCAATCCCCGATCCGCCTCTCCCACCGAACGATCTGGACCTGCCAGGGGCGCTGACGATCCGGCTATTCTCCCCGCGAGTCGCCCCGGCCGCCGCGGCGAGTTGGAAAGGCTGCAACAGTTATTGGGGTATCAGTTTCGCCATCCTGCGTTGTTGGATCTTGCGCTGACCCACAGCTCGGTTGCCTATGAAGAGCAGACCAACCAGGATCCGAGAGAGGACAACGAACAGTTGGAATTTCTGGGCGACGCGGTACTTGGCCTGGTAGTCACTGATCAACTTTTCCGCGCATATCCGGAATTCAGCGAAGGCGCATGGACACGCTTGCGGTCGCAGTTTGTCAGCCGTCCGCATTTGGCAGGTGTGGCACAGGCGATTGGCCTGGGGGAGTTTTTGCGGGTTGGCAAAGGGGAGGAAAAAAGCGGTGGCCGGAAAAAGCCTGCGATCCTAGCCAACGCGGTCGAGTCGGTGATTGCGGCCGTCTATCTGGATGGCGGAATGGAGCCAGCGGTGCAACTGGTGCGCACCTGGTTGCTGGATGAAACGATGGAAGCCGTCGTGGAGGCTGCGCGCGCTGGAGAGGTCGGCGACTATAAGTCCAGGCTGCAGGAGTATTCGCAGGCCCATGGGTTGGGTCAACCACGCTATCAGCTGACATCCGAGACGGGTCCAGATCATAGGAAGAGTTTCGTGGTGGAGGTAAAACTCCTGGACCCTTCTGCGGTTGAGACTACGGTTGCCTCAGCCGGCGGAACACGGAAGAAACATGCGGAACAGGAAGCGGCGCGGTTGGCGTTGCAGCATCTGCGATCTTTGCAAACAGCCGAGCCCGCGGCTGTGACGGACGATTTGGGGACGGAAAAGCAGCTTCGCAAAAAAAAGCTGGCAGGGAAAGGGAAATGACCGGCGACACCGAATCATCTCTCAATACCGGTTCAGCGACGATTTGTTCTGCGGAGCCGCCGGTTCCTTCTGCTCCCGCTCCGATGCGGATTCAGCATCACCATGAAGTACTCATTCTGATTCAGACCACGCTGACGTTTCTGGTGAGTGCGTTGTTCGTTCTTACGTTTATTGCGCAACCCTATCGAATTCCATCTGGCTCGATGGAAGAAACGCTGCTCATTGGCGATTTTCTCCTGGTGAATAAAGTCGTTTTTGCGAACCCCGGTCCCTGGAGGCCGCTGCTGGCGTACGAACCTGTCAAGCGCGATGACATCGTTGTGTTTCACTATCCGATTGATGCTTCGATGTACCTGGTCAAGCGCGTGATTGGAGTGTCGGGAGACGAACTCCACCTGCACCATGGTTTGGTCTATCTCGATGGGCGGCTGCAGCGCGAGCCATTTGCGCTCTATATTCCCAGCTACGCGAACCAGTTTCGCGACGAATTTCCCACTCCGACGTATACCGATCCTGGGGTGAGCAGTCGCTGGTGGATGGAGATGCAACGGAACGTCCACCAGGGTCAACTGGAGATTCCGGCAGGGCAATATTTTGTCCTGGGCGATAATAGAAATGACAGCCTGGATAGTCGCTACTGGGGACTGGTTCCCCGCCAGAATATTGTAGGGGAGCCTTTCCTGGTTTATATCTCGGTGGTTACCGCCAGCCGATCGGAAATCACGGGCCTTAGCAGTGGTAGACTGGCCCACGAAAGCGGATGGTGGAACGGTTTGGCTGGAGCAGTTCGCTGGAGCCGCATTTTTCATGTAATTCGTTAGTCACTCGAAATCGGAGAAACCTTTGGCCGGTCAGCAACTCGCGCAAGACGTACCCACCCCACAGCAATCAGAAACTCCGTTCGAGTTTTTTGCCTCCATCTGCACGGTGCTGGTGGTGGGGTTGTTCATCATCACGTTCGTATTCCAGAATTTCGAGATCCCATCTTCTTCGATGGAGAAGACGTTGCTGATTGGCGACCACGTACTGGTCGACCGGATCACCTTCGCACCTCCGACCCGCTGGGCACCCTTTATTTATTACCGCAACATTCGCCGCGGCGACATCATTGTTTTTTACAAGCCGGGCGAACCGAAACTGTTTTTGGTGAAGCGAGTGGTCGGAATTCCCGGCGATCACCTGCATTTGGAACACGGCATTGTGTACTTGAATGGCAAACCGCAAGACATGCCGTTTGCCACGTTGCCTTCGGATGACGGCAATCCCAATGATGCCTACTATCCCTATCGGGACGATTTTCCCGCGGTGCCACCTCCGCCGGATTCCGACGTGACAGCGACGTGGGCGCTCGATTTACCAGGTCATGTTCAGAGCGGAGACCTGGTCGTACCGCCCGGAGATTATTTTGCGATGGGAGACAACCGGCTCGTGTCCCTCGATAGCCGCTACTGGGGATTTGTGCCGCGGCAAAACATTCTGGGCCGACCGTTGTTCGTGTACTGGTCGTTCATCACGTCAGAAGACCAGGTGAACAGGACATCCCTGGCGGATCACGTGGGCTTTATGGGACATGTCCTGCTTCACTTCTTCGACCAAACACGGTGGCGGCGAACTTTCCATCGCATTCAATGATTTCGCAGAAGCCTTCATGAGAATTCCAGGTACGCAAGCGGGGATCATCAGCCGTCCAAGGATCTTTTTCCTGGCAGCATTTGCGTTACTGGTGCTCACAATTGTGGTGCCCCCGTTCGTCAACATCAATCGATTCCGCCACACTATTGTGCAGTCAATCAGTGCCGGCCTGGATCGGCCTGTCTATGCAAATGCGGTTGAGCTGACCCTTTTTCCTCGTCCCGCCTTCGTGTTGCATCATCTGACGGTGGCGGAGTGGCCACAGTATGGCGCGGAACCCGTGATCACCGCGGAAACTGTTACCGCCAGCCTGCGTGCCAGCACTTTGTGGCACCGCCGGGTTGAGATCGCCAGCCTGCACTTCGATGCCCCCAGCGTAAACCTTGCCCGCGGAAGCAATGGCGAATGGAACTTTGAATCCCTGATCAGCAACTCCCCGGTTCTACGTTTGTCAGAGAGTTCGATCTCCGGCGGATCTTCCTCACCAACTCCGCCGCCGTTTCCCTATGTCGAAGCGACGGATGCTCGTATCAACTTCAAGCGCGGTGCGGAGAAACTACCCTTTTCATTGGAAGGGGCGCAACTCGCATTCTGGAAAGAGTCGGGGAATGAGTGGCATGTGCGCATCAAGGCGCGTCCGGTGCGAACAGATCTTCCTCCAGGAGATGCGGGACAGATCCTGGGCGAAGCCTCGGTCAAGACAACCGGCGTGCTGATGGACTCGCCGATTCGAGCGAGTCTGGAATGGCGGCGCGGCCAGCTGGGCGAAATCAGTCGGTTATTGCACGGTGAAGACAGTGGCTGGCGGGGAACGGTCGACTGGAGCGCAAATGTGCAGGGAACGCTTGCCAAGACTCAAATTAAGTCAGACGTACATGTTGAGGAATTTCGTCGCGCTGAGTTTATTCCGTCGTCGGAGATCGATTTGTCGGCGCATTGCACGGGGCAGTATGTGCATGCGGATCGACCCATGGATCAACTCGATTGTGACGCACCGCTGGGTGGCGGCCATTTGCTTGTGACATCGATGATCCGCGATTCAAATGTCCCAGCGAATCCAGACCGCTCGGTTGCGTCCGAGATTACAAAGGCGGATGGCGCTGGGTTCTTTACAGTGGCGCTGCAACATGTCTCTGCCGGTTTTTTTCTTGATCTTCTACGCCATGTGCATCCGGGCGTCGCCGCGGATACGACTGCATCCGGTGAAGTGAATGGAAGCGCCAAATGCGAATGGCGCGGCTTTGATACGTTGCGCATGTGCTCGGGAGAATTGGGCACGACTCCGCTGACACTGCACTTGTCCCATGTCGAACACGCGGTGCATCTGTCGCCAGTGCTGATTTCCAATGTTGACGCGGGTGTTGGTTCAGCCAAAGCTCCTGCTTCGAGAAAATCCGTGGCGACCGTTCATCGAAATAGCTTGATCGTCGTCAAGGAGCCAGCCCCCGGGACGTGGGATCTGGCTGAGGTGCATGCTTCAATGGGATCGGCAAGTTCAGCGACGTTGACCGGCACGCTGACCTCTTCGGGTCTTACGCTTCACATGGATGGGCCTGCGGACCTGAGCGACCTGAGCCAGCTGGCGCGGGCGATGAATTCCCCCGTCCTGTCGGGCGGAATCCATTCCGTCCGCGGCGCCGCGCAGATGGCGGTGACCCTGCGGTCAAATTGGTTGCCGCAATCCAATCCGGATGTTCTGGTGGCAACCGCTCCAAATAGCGCCACGAACCTGCCCGCGCAGCCTGTTTCGTGGTTTGTGTCGTCGCAATGGAATGGTACCGTGCATATTCACAACGCGACCGTGCAACTCAGCTCGTTCCCGGGCGCAATCCAAATTGCAGGCGGCCAGGTGAATTTGAGCGATACGGCGGTGGAATGGAATGGATTGACGGGAACGTACGCGCATATTCCCTTCGACGGAAGCATTCGCTGGGAAACCTCCTGCGAGGCTTCTCGTCCACCCTGCGCACGCATGTTTACTTTGCATACGGCGAATTTGAATGTCGATCGGCTGCAGGGAGTGCTGCGGCGCACCATCGCCGCATCGGGACTGTTGGAGCACCTGAACCCCTGGGCGGCGGGTGCCACGGAATTGCCGGAGATTGGCGGGATCTTCAAGGCCGATATTCTTTCGGCGGGGAAGCTGTCGCTGAAAAACGCATCCCTGCAACTCCATCTCCAGGGCCATCGAGCGGACCTGGTCGCGATCTCCGGAAATATATTTGGGGGGACTTTGTCGGGACTTCCGGAGGACGCGAGTGGGGGCGGCTCAAACGGCAAAACTGTCACCGAAGCAAGGCCGGCCAGCACCACAGATTCAGTGGCCACCATACAATCAGGTGCCGGTTCTGCACAGTGGGGAAACGGCGCGCCGATTTATACCCTGCGAGTCGCACTTGGGAATGTCCAGCCCGACCTGGTGGCTGCGATGTGGCGTGAGAAGTGGGGACGCGGAACCGCAAGTGTGGAGATCCGATTGAAGACGCAGGGGTGGTCGACGGGCGATCTTGCAAACAATGCGTCGGGGAATTTCTCTATCGATTGGCGTGGCGGCGCTTTTGCCGCTTCGTTGCCCTCGCCGGTTTCTTCTGCTGTGACCGCCGACTCTACCGGTGCGGTGAACGTGGTGCCGGGCCTCATACGGTTCCAGAGGATGCGGGCCGTCGGTCATTTCCGCGACGAGAAACTCACGCTTGAATTCGGCCAACTGGCGCTCGCCGATCAGGCCGGGCGCAGGCAGGTTCTCACGCCCGAAACCCAGTCCTTGTCGGGAACGGTGACATTTTCGCGCGTGCTCGATTTGCAGATGCAGC
>JAJYBW010000141.1 GCA_021778815.1 Acidobacteriota bacterium
GAAAAGTGGACCGTTCACGATCGTGCTGACCGACGGCAGCCGGGTCACCTACTTCTGGTACCGATTCGTCGACCAGCCCGCGTTACAACACCTGCATTTAAGCAAGACCGAAAAAGCACAGCTACAGTCGAGAATCGAGCAGATCCAGGCGAACTGGCCGATAAATCGGAGCTACATGGCACTTCCAAGCAGCGGAGCCCTGGCGACACTTGACTCAGCGCTCATTGTCACCCCACCCAAAGGGATGGAGATCGGCTATGTGCCCATCGTTACACGACAGGAAATGGGGGGAGATCAATGAAAAAGAGATCTTGGCCAAGCGCAGGGGCTCTCAACAGGCGAACGGTAAAAAGCCGGAATCGGATGGCTATGCTTTCCTTCCTCAACGCTGCTGTGGCAACTGCCGTTGGGATATGTTTTCTGATTTGCCCGGTTGCCCGGGCCGTAGACACACAGATAGTGCTGTCACGCAATGGCAGGACTGTGGTGATTGAACCTTATGCGCCCAACATCGTTCGGATCACAATAAGCAGGGAAAAGTCTGCCGCCCTTGCGTCTCCGGGGTATGGGTTTTTGGGGACTCCTTCGATGATTGGCTGGACTTACGAGAAGAATTCCAGCGGAGATGAGGTCATTCGCTCGCCCAGAATGGTCGTCCGCGTGGGCCCCGGAAACCAACCGCCACACATCTTAGCGCTTAGCGAGGCGACCAACGCGGCGTTTGCCCGCAACGCCGACAAATCCACCAATCCTCGTCCCGCAACGGGACCCTTCAATGATTTGATCTCGATTACAACGGCCTCCGGAAAGCCACTTCTGACAATGTCACGCTGGAACATGGTTCTAAACCAGCCGAAAGACTCCTCTGAGAGCGCAACAAGGGCCCAAAACGCGGATCCAGGCTACCGTATTTCCGCCACATTCAACTCTCCGGCTGATGAACAATACTACGGTTTGGGGCAATACCAGTACGGATTTCTGGATCTGCGCGACCATCGTATTAAGTGTTGGCATGACTACGACGCGATTGGCGGTGAGTCCGTCTGCGTTCCTTTTATGGTGTCCAGCCGAGACTACGGTCTAATCTGGGACAACCCCTCAAAAACTACAATCGATCTCGGCTTCAACATGCAAAACGTGTGGTCGTCGGAAGTAGGAGACCGCGTTTCGTTCTTTGTCATCGCCGGCGATAACACCGACCAAATCTACGAAGGCTACCGGCAACTCACTGGCCCCGCGCGCATGCTGCCGAAAGCTGCATACGGCTACATCCAGAGCAAGATGATTTATGCCAGCCAAGACGAACTTCTGGATGTTGCGAAGGGATATCGCGACCGCAATCTTCCCCTCGACATTCTGGTCGTGGACTTCTTCAACATGACGAAGTATGGCAATTTCGATCTCGTTCCGAGTAGATGGCCCAACCCAGCGGGCATGAACAAGCAACTCCATGAGATAGGTATCAACACGCTGATCAGTGTGTGGCCGCACTTTGCCACCGATTCGAAATACTACGAGATGATGAAGCAAAAAGGGTGGTTCATTCACGGCGCGGACGGCAAGCCGGATTTGGATGATCTTCCGAACTCGATAGGCCCCAACATAGACATCACAAATCCTGCTGCCGCCAGGTGGTGGTGGGATAAAATCCGGGACGGGTACGTTAAGCAGGACGGGTTCAGCTACATCTGGCTCGACGAGACCGAACCCGACGTCGATCCGATCAACGATTTCTTCTATATCGGGTCAGGCCGCCGGTTTTACAACATCTACCCACTGCTCATGACAGCTTCGGTCTATGATGGCTTCCGCCGTGACTTCGGTGAAAGCCGCCGGGTATTCATTCTCGCCCGCGCGGCGTACCTTGGCGAGCAAGCAAACGGCACTGTCTTGTGGTCGAGCGACATTACATCCACTTGGGACATGCTGAAGCGCTCCATCACGGCAGGACTGGGTGCCACTGCTTCGGGTCTGCCCTACTGGGATACGGATATCGCAGGGTTCCAATCGCCGCATCTTCCACCCAACTATCACCCGGCCCTGACGCCACTCGTGAGTGCTGCGGGTGCACGCGATACCGTTGACGAGTATGTGGATTATCCAGAGTTGTTTGTGCGCTGGTTTGAGTGGGGAGTTTTCCAGCCGGTGATGCGCGCTCACGGAGCTAGAAAGCACAACGAAGTATGGGCGTATGGCAAACAAGCCGAGCCCATTCTGGAAAAATATCTACGTCTGCGCTACCGACTGTTGCCTTACATCTATTCCGTCGCCTATCACACTTACGAGACAGGTGCCCCATATATGCGAGCGTTATTCATGGATTTTCCCGGCGACCCAAAGGTAGCAGACATTCGCGACGAGTATATGTTCGGTCCAGCATTTCTGGTTGCGCCCGTATTCGAGCAGGGAGCGAAAAGTCGTGAAGTTTACCTGCCGGCCGGAACCGACTGGTATAACTACTGGACCAACGAGCGACTGAAGGGTGGCGAGACCGTGACCGTTTCGGCTCCGATTGACATCATTCCGCTGTTTGTCCGTGCGGGGTCAATCATTCCACTTGGAAGCAAAATCCTCAGCACCGCACAATCGCAAAAGATCGACACTGTACTGATATATCCGGGCGCAAATGGAAATTTCACTATTTTTAACGATGACGGAAAGACCTACGCATATGAGAAGGGTGTTTCCCAAATCACAGACCTCCATTGGAACGATGTGACAGACCAGTTATCACGCACGGGTCCTGCGGCGTGGACTGGATCAGACCAGAGTGTCATCACCGTCGTCGGGCATTAATGCAAATTCAACCGCTGAGTGCCGGCATTTATTTGAGCTAACAGTCCCTGGTGTAGAGAGTGACAATCCGGCATCTCTCGGGTGAGCCATGGGCTAAGAGGCAAGCGGCCAGCTCGCTCGTCGTCCTCGGTTGAGTGAGAATGTTGGCCTAGAAATAGGCCGATCAATTACCAGCTTCTGGTTTCAGGGCCTTCTTGACGGGAACAATAGCGTCCGGGCAATCCAAAGACATGAATTTCGCATGTAGTTACGAAGTATTTATGAGATGGAGAGAACCGGAGCTCCCAGCACATCCCACTTTGGCTCGATGCCGAGTCCGGGCAAGGTCGAAGCTGCGAGGAATCCACCATTCCGTTGTGGCGCTCCGTCGGCGATGCTCACGGTCACATAGCTGTTGAAGTCGGTCGATGAGAATAGGTAGTTCGGTGGCGTGCTATGTGCCATATGTGCAATTGCGGCGGTCGTAATGTCTCCGCCCCAGCTATCTTCGATGGTCAATGCAATCCCTAGCGCTACACACAAATCCCTAAGTTGCCTTGCCTTCGTGAGTCCTCCAACCTTCGAGATCTTCAGATTTACAACATCCATCGCTTGGTCCTTTATCCCTTCAACTACCATCGACAAACTATCGATTACTTCATCCAGGATAAAAGGCCTACGGGTATTACGCCTTACCGTGAGGCATTCGTGATAACTTGCACAAGGTTGTTCAACATAGACATCGACGTTGCGGACAGCGTCCACGACTCGCAGGGCTTGATGCTGGCTCCAGCCGGTATTCGCATCTGCAACAAGAACATCTCCAGCAGCCAGAACCTTGGCGACCTCTTGGATACGAACAATGTCCGAGTCTGGATCACCCCCAACTTTGAGTTGGAACTTCGTGTAACCTTCAGACCGATACGAAGACACCTTTCGGGCCATTTCGGCTGGATCTTCCTGAGAGATTGCGCGATAGAGCGGGAAGGATTCACCGTAGCGCCCGCCAAGCAGAGTGACCAGAGGCAGACCGGCAAGCTTTCCCAAAATGTCCCAACACGCAATGTCAATCGCAGATTTTACATAGGGGTGCCCACGCAGGCTGAAATCCATTCGGTCATTGACGGCGGACAATGCGGTGGGATCCACACCAATTAAACTGGGCGCAAGTACCGCGAGACCTGCGCGCACCCCAGGAGCATAAGCAGCGAGGTAGGCCGGCCCCAGCGGGCAAACTTCTCCATAGCCCGTAACGCCCGCGTCTGTGTGAACAGCCACCACTGTAGAGTCGAAGACTGAGACACTCTTTCCGCCAGACCACTTATAGATACCTTCGCGTAGCGGCAGATCGACCTGAAATGCTTCAACTTTCTTGATTTTAGGAGACGTCATCATTTTGCCTTCGCGGTCTTCTCATTAGAATGTCGTTGCTGTTCTAGGAGGGCGATCAATGATTGGCCAGCGCTAAGAATGTGATCCTGAAGTAGCCTGGTCGACTTTTGCCGGTCTCTTTTGCGACATGCTGCGAGAATTTCTCGATGCTCATGCGCCGCACGCTCTTGCCAATGAGTAACCGATATCTGGACCTTGGCGTAGCGTTCATTTAGATGATGGAGGCTTTGCAGTACTCCCATAGCAATTGAACATCCACTCGGTGCGCACAGTGTCGAATGGAAGCGCCAATTGTACTCGCCCCATGTTGCAACTTCATTCTTTTTGAACGCCGTCTCATAGTCATCAAGAATCCTCTTTGCCTGCTCTAAGTCTGCAGTTGTCAAACGAGGAATTGCTTTTCCCAAAATATCCGGCTCGATCATGGCACGCAGGTCAATAACCTCTCCAATCTCACTCATCGAAAGGCCCGAAACCACGGCACCTTTTCCCGGCTGGAACAGCAACAGCCCTTCTGCCTCCAACTGACGCATGGCCTCTCGAAGTGGGATACGACTAATCGCGTATTCGCGTGCGATCGTCACTTGGTTGAGCGATTCTCCCGCTTGAAACTCGCCGTCAATAATGCGCTGACGCAGTGCGTCCACAGCGGTGTCCACGAGAGTCTTACGTGGCAAAGCGGATGGTGCTGCGGCAGGGAGACTTCGCACTAATGTTGGGCTGAAAGATTTCATATAAAGTGTATACACGATACCATCGGCAAGAATCAAGCAGGTTTCGAGGTCACTCTTCTTCGAGCAAATCCGCTCCCGACATATTCCCAAACGCCGCTTTTAGGGAGTCTGGAGCGACCTCCCATTGGAGGGTGCTCAGGACAGTGCCGCGTCGCCCCCTCAAAGGAATCAAGCCCAGAGGTCGGCTCGCGGCTGCGGACTGTTCGACCGCGAAAGAGGACTTTGCAATCAAGTAGTCTTACCGGCAGACAGTCTCTTGGTCAGAATGAGTATAGAAGGGGTAACTGCGTTGCTAAGGGCATACTCCTTCACTCTGATGTCGTTTCTGGCGGGTCCAAGGGCATGCAACTCTTCGCGCACGCCCTAAACGGCGGAGAGATCACATCAGTCCTTCCGAAGAGCCGCTGGTTGACATAGCCGGCCGCCCTGGATAGCATGTGGACACCTGTATATCGAATGCCAACTACTCAAAAAATACCAGGTGAGGGATGTGGATCACGAATGGATAGAGCCAGACAAAGAATTGCATGTAGCGTCCAATAGCAGCGTCCATCGATTCGGAGTCGCAACTAGTGGCTGGACCGGTTGATATAAACGATGAACGTGTCGGTGGTATATGGAATCGGCCGCATTTCATTTGGTAGGCTGCGCTGGGGTCCGCAAAATTTGTGATGCCAGCCGACCGAGTGGCAGCGTTCAGGCTGCCCCCAACTCGCGAGTTGTACGCAGTGCTTGGAAGTGGATAAGCAAGCAGGCAAATGATTTTTCGATTTCGCCGCAACTGGATCCAGAACCATCTATCGGTGCCTACCGGGCTGGAGACGGAATACCATTCCACGACGGCTGGTGGGCCTGGGACGATAAACGATATTTTCTACAGTGAGATCAAAAATATGCGGCAGATCATATTAGAAGCGCCAGGAAGATTCGTGGAGCGGGAAACCTCACGATCCGTAGCAAATGCCGGGCAAGCTTTAGTCAAAATCGAAAGGATTGGTGTATGCGGAAGTGATTTTCATGCCTTTGCAGGGCGCCATCCCATCTACACTTACCCGCGGGTCATTGGTCATGAATTATCTGGCGTTGTGATGCAAGTGGGAGTAAATAACCGCGGAATCCAACCGGGAGATCGTTGCGCCATTGAGCCATACATCAGCTGTGGTGCGTGCCGTGCGTGCGCAAAAGGGCTCAATAACTGCTGCGAGAACATACAGGTCCTCGGAATCCATGTGGATGGAGGAATGCAGGAATATCTGTCGGTGCCTATCAGTCTGATACACAAGTCGGAAGTACTGACACTCGATCAGTTGGTGTTGGTGGAGATGCTTGGAATCGGAGCACATGCTGTGGTGCGGAGCGGAGTGAAGAACGGTGAGCAGGCCATTGTCGTGGGCGCCGGTCCGATTGGAATGGCAGTCGCGCAATTCGCTTCTGCGCTGGGGGTTCGTATTCATCTCATTGAGAAGAGCGAGTGGCGGCGAGCATTTGCTGAGCAAATGGGTTATACCGCGTCCCCGACCGCCGAGGACAGGCAAGCAGAGGTGGTGTTTGACGCTACGGGTAACGCGTTGGCGATGGGGGCCAGCCTAGACTATGTTGAGCCGGGCGGTTCGCTCGTTTATGTTGGGCTGACGCGTGAGCCCGTATGCATCGACGATTCCCTGTTTCATCGCAAGGAAGTGACCCTGCTGGCAAGCCGAAACAGTAACGGCCAATTCCCGGAGATCATCGAGTTGATCGAAGAAGGCAAGATCGATACAACGCCCTGGATCACCGACCGACTGAACCTTTCTGATGTGCCGATCCAATTTGAATCTCTCCCTACGCGGCGAACTTTAATGAAGGCCGTTGTAGAAATGAATCCATCCGCCTAGCGGCGTGACAAGAAGAGCCGTCTCGGGCATAGGACATTTTAACAATCGGCGAGGTTCGAATTCATGCTACGGGTTAGACCATCTACAGGTGTTCGAACTGTTCACTAGACTTTCGCAAACGCAGATTTAATTCCGGATACTCGTCGACGTCTGCGTGTGCCTATTTAGAAGGCGAACGGTCAGGGTTTGACGTGATATGAATGCCCAGCATGGTCGTCGCTTGCAGGGTGTAACCAGCCCGGCAATGCAGGTGAACGATTCCACCTCACCAGCCTTGCGAGCCTTAGGTAGCTGGGTGCAACGAAAAGAAGGGAAGACCGCGTGAATTCATCGGTTTTGGGATTCGGATTGGTACTGATCGCGGCCATCGCTGGCGGGGGACTTGCGGTTCCTTTAAAGAAGCGCCGAAACTTTGAGCTGGAAAATATCTACATACCCTCCGCCGTGGTCATGATGCTTATCCTTCCACTCGTCATGGCCGCATTCGTAATTCCAAATTGGATGGAGGCAGTCCAATCTGCGGGCACAGGGGTGGTTTTGAAAGGCGCCGCCTACGGGTTCGGATGGGGCGTGGGCTCCATCCTGTTCGGCTATGGCGTCACAACGGCGGGCATGTCGGTCGGCTTTGCAACCATCATGGGGATCAACACAGCGGTCGGTTCCGTTCTTCCGTTCCTCATAAAGTCGCCGGCTGATCTCCTCACGTCCGCCGGTCGAGCAATCTTGATCGGCATCGCTGGATGCATCCTTGGTGTGGTGGTCTGCGGCAGAGGCGGCTTTCTGCGGGAACGTATGGCAGCTGGCAGCGCTCGACCACGTGGATTTGGCCGAGCCTTGCTTGTCTGTATGGCCTCCGGTCTGTTGAGCGCCTGCGCAAATCTCGGATTCGCCTTCACCGGTCGGGTTGGTGAGGAAGCGCAACGACTCGGTGCGAACCCGGTCTTTGCAACTTTGGCGAGCTGGCTGCCTGTCTTCTGGGGAGCGGCTTTCGCACTCACGCTTTGGTTCGGCGGCTTGCAAATCAAGAGAGGCACTTGGAGAAATAATTTCGGCCCCGATGCTGTCTACGACTGGTTCAATGGGGTGATCATGGGAGTTATCTGGTTTGTTGCCACGATTCCCTATGGCATGGGCGCCTACTATCTCGGTCGCCTCGGCACCTCCGTCGGATGGGCACTATATATGGCCTTCACGCTCCTCGTTGCCAACATCTTCGGGTTTGCAAGTCACGAGTGGACGGGGGCACCGGCCCGGGCTTTGAGAACTCTTTTCGCCGGCCTTTCAATTCTCATTGCTGCCATCGTGGTTTTGGCAATCGGGAATTCGATGACAGGGTATTAGAAACTCTATCGAAGGGACAGTCGATGCAATACAACATGCTCGGTGCAACAGGCCTGAAGGTATCCCGTCTCAGCTTTGGGGCGTCTTCGCTCAGTGCTGTGTTTCATGCCGTCGATGAATCGGAAGCGATCGCAGCGGTTCATGCAGCACTCGATTGCGGCATTAATTACTTCGACGTTGCGCCAGCCTACGGAGGCACACAGTCGGAAACGGTTCTGGGCAAAGCTCTGCGCAGCGTGCCTCGCGATCGCTACTTCATCTCCACGAAAGTCGGGAAATATACTGACCCGAACAATTATGGCAATGACACCTTGGACTATTCGC
>JAJYBW010000142.1 GCA_021778815.1 Acidobacteriota bacterium
GAAATCCATCTCCGACACCGAAGCGGAGGTGAATCTTCATCAATCTTCGTCCCCTTGTTCGGGCATGTTCGTAGGCTTACGGTCTGGATTGATCGCCGGATGATGCGCGTTCCTGATCTGCTGATTCATTTCCGGCAATTGCGTCTGCTTGAACTGCTCCCATGCGGGAAGCACTTCCTTCCCTTCGTTTTGTACATGCGCCGCCGCGGCCAGCAGAGCGGCCGTTGGATTAGCATCCGCCTGTTCCAACTCGCCATACAGAAGTGTTGCCTCCGCCGTCACTTCATCGATGCCGGGCATACGCTTCGTCGCATTGAGACCGGTACCGTCGAGGATCGTTTTCAGCGAAGCGCTCGATGTCGCGAGTTGTTTGGCTAGCGCTGGGTCCTGCACTGCGGCTACCTGCTCCATCACCGAGTGTGCCTGAAGATCGGCCTTGGCAAGCTCATCCAGTGAAGTAGCCATCGTCACCTGCGCCGTGTGCAATGCTTCCAACTCTGCCTGCGACAGGTGGAGGCGCGGATCCATCTTCACTAGCAACGGCTGCGACTCGCTGTTGCCATCCACGGTCAAACGTACGGTATACGTTCCCGGCACAACCAGTGGCCCTTGCGGGACCAGCGGAGTGCGATGCGGCACGGCTGCGATGGGATAGGAGTAGTTGGTCGCCGTCGGAGCGGTCGCGCGTAGATCCCATACCCAGCGGTGCATTCCGGCCGTGGTGGGCAACGGCCCGTGCATCTGCGGCCAATACGCAGGAATCAATCCCGTGCGCAATTCTTCCGGAGTTGGAACGACAGGATCGTCGCTGCTGTATTTGCGCAGAACATTTCCGCTGCTGTCCAGAATTTCGATAGACACCGCGTGAGCAGACTGCAACAGGTCGTAATCGAGAATTGCGCCGTCGGGCGGATTTTCTCCGGCAGGTTCATCCGCGGGCAAAGGCGTGTCTGTATTGGTGTCGCGACGTATGCGCCATGCTGAAGCAGGCGTCAGAAGCATCGATACTTTTTTGCCTGCATCGCCAGCAAGTTGCCGCAGAGGACTCACATCATCGAGGATCCAGAAGGAACGGCCGTGGGTCGCGACAACCAGATCGTCATCCTTCACCAGCAGGTCGCGCATGGAAGTGTGCGGAAGGTTGTAATTCAACGGTCGCCAATGATCGCCATCATCGAAGGATACCCACACGGATTTCTCCGTCGCCGCGTAGAGCAATCCGGGCTGCACGGGATCGGCTCGAACCGCGTTGACCGGCGCGTCGTCGGGAAGGCCCGCGCTAATGGAGGCCCAGGTTTTTCCGCCATCGTGCGTGCGGAAGGCATATGGGTGCAAGTCATCCACTCGAAAGCGATTCACGGCAACGTAGGCAGAGTCATCATCGAAACGCGACGCGTCGATCTGCGCAATCTTGCTCCAGGGTGCAACACTTGGCGGCGTGATCTTCGTCCAGTTCGCGCCACCATCCCGCGTCATCCACACCAGGCCATCATCGGTTCCAGCCCAGATGGTCTGCGTCGTTTTGTAAGAAGCTGCGAGGGAGTAGATGACTCCGCGTCGCTCGTCCTGCTGCTTTGCGGTGAGCGGGGGCACTGAGGGTGGCTGGCCCGTCTTTTCCTGGCTCAGATCCGGGCTGATGATTTTCCATGACTGGCCGCCGTCGGTGGTCACGAATAGATGATTCGCCGCGTAATACAGCGTGTGCGGATCTACCGGAGAAAACTCTATCGGCTGGGTTCTGTCCGCACGAAAACCTTTCTTCTTCATCGGCAGCGGGGTGACGTTCTGTACCTGACCGG
This sequence comes from Acidobacteriota bacterium, assembly GCA_021778815.1. Classification (GTDB taxonomy): domain Bacteria; phylum Acidobacteriota; class Terriglobia; order Terriglobales; family Acidobacteriaceae; genus JAKAAZ01. Next base: position 1,800 of record JAJYBW010000142.1, read on the forward strand.
TGACCATGTCATATCGCGAAACTTCCGTGCGTCCGGCTCCGTACACAATGTGAGGATGCAGTGGATCGGGCGCCGCATATCCATACTCGATGATGCCAGCCGGGTGCCAGTCGCGAAATGTGATTTCGCCGTCGTTGCCGCGCGTTAAGGTACAGACGGAACCGCTCTCCTGCTGGCCGGCGCACACCTGATAAGGAAAGCTGTTGGTCGCCGCGACATGATAGAGCTGCGCCGTCGGCTGGTTGTACCAGGAGCTCCAGCTGTCGCCGCCATTCACGCTGACAAGCGCTCCCTGATCGCTAACCAGCAACAATATTTTTGGATCACGCGGATTGATCCACATGTTTTGATAGTCGTCGCCACCGGGCGCTCCACGCAGGCTGATCCAGGTCTTGCCGCCATCTTCTGAACGGCAAGTGACAATGCTGGTGCTATACACAATGTCAGGATTTTGCGGATCGACCGCGGGCACCGGCAGATCGCCGCCGCCAATCTTCATCGCTGGACGCGGATCATCGGTGATCTTCCGCCAACTCGTCCCGGCGTCGTCGGAACGATACACACCCAACCCCTGGTCGGTCGCGTATCCGCTGCCCTGTTCCTTGGTCGACAGAGTCGCATACAGACGCTGCGGATTGCTCGCTGCAATCGCGACGTTGATCTGCACCAAATCCTTCGGCAAACCATTTGTGAGTTGCTTCCACGTGCTTCCACCATCGGTCGACTTGAAGAGTCCGCCATTCGTGGTTGCGTATTCGTTGTCATCTTCCCAGGGACCAAGCCGTTCATCCCACAGCGATGCATACACCACCTGCGGATTCTTCGGATCGATTACGACGTCAGACCCGCCGGTATTTTGATCCTTGTACAGAACCTTGTCCCAGGTCTTGCCGCCGTCGGTCGAGCGGAAAATTCCACGCTCTGCGTTGGGTCCGTAAGGATGTCCGAGCACCGCTGCGAATATTCTGTTGGCGTTGTCCGGGTCGACGGCAATCGCGGGAATCTGTTCACCATCACGCAGGCCGAAATGTGTCCATGTTTTTCCGGCGTCAGAGGACCGATAGATGCCGTCTCCCACAGAGAGATCGGGCCGATGCAGTCCTTCCCCGCTGGCCACGTACACCACGTTGCTGTCGGAGGGAGCCACCGCGATGGCGCCAATCGACTGCGTATCCTGCCCATCGAAAATAGGATTCCAGGTGCGTCCATAATCTGTCGATTTCCAGACGCCGCCATCGACCTGGCCCACGTAGAACACGTTCGGCTGATCCGGGACGCCGGCAGCGGCACGAGTGCGACCTCCGCGAAACGGGCCGATCATGCGCCAATGCATATCCGGCATCGAACGGTTGTGCTTCGCAGCTAAACAAACGGAGCCGGGAGCCAACAAGCCCGCCAATAAGGAGAGCGCCAACAAAGTGCGAGAGGCAGAATATCCTTGCGTCATTTCCATCCCTTCAGTGTGTCGCGTAAATCCCAGCGCGAACTGCAAACCTCGTCATGCCTGCGACGTGCAATTTTCTGCGCCGCAGCTTTCAATGCGTCAGAATAGTCGATCCGACGCTTGCTTGTGCGGCCATCTCAGATTTTCCGCCATCGGATCCGATTTTGCTGCATTTTTTCGTTACCCCTTGATCCAGCGACCCTTTGACCGTCACAATTTGAGGAGCCATGAACATCTCTTGCTCTGTCTTGCAGTTTCGTTCCGTGTTTGTCGCCGCTTGTGCCTCACTTCTCTTCGCACCGCTTGTCGCGGCGCAGTCCCTGCCGCCGGCTCTCTACAGCGGTTTGCAGTGGAGACTCATTGGTCCATTTCGCGCGGGTCGCGTTGTTGCCGTCAGCGGCATCCCTGGAAGCCATCGAGAATTCTTCTTTGGCGGCGTGGATGGCGGCGTATGGAAAACCACCGATGCTGGCACGGTATGGCAACCTGCCTTCGACCATGCCCCTGTCGCCTCCATCGGCTCGATCGCCGTCGCGGAATCAGACCCCAAGGTAATCTATGCCGGCACAGGGGAGTCTGATATCCGCTCTGATCTTGCATCCGGCGATGGCGTCTATCGCAGCAACGACGGCGGATCAACCTGGAAGCATATCGGCCTCGCAGACTCGCAGCAGATCAGTCGCGTCCTGGTTGATCCAAACGATGCCAACACGGTGTACGTCGGCGTCCTCGGCCATGCTTACGGATCGAGCGATGAGCGCGGTGTTTACAAGTCGGCAGATGCGGGTCATCACTGGCAGCGCATACTCGACAAGGGACCTGACGTCGGCATCGCCGATATCGCGATGGCGCGTGCCAAGCCGAACATCCTGTTCGCGGCGACATGGAATGCGCATCGTCCTCCGTGGAGCACCTATCCGCCGATTGAAGGACCCGGCAACGGTCTCTATCGCACCACCGACGGCGGCGCAACCTGGACGCAGATGACAGGTCACGGCTTACCGGACGGGTCCTGGGGACGGACTGGAATCGCAGTGAGCGCTGACGGCACTCGCGTGTATGCAACCATCGTTTGCCCCGGCCACTCGGGTCTCTACCGGTCGGACGACGGCGGCGATACCTGGACGCTGGTCAACACCGACGCGCGCCTGACCAGCCGCGCCTGGTATTTCAGTTCGCTCGAGATTGATCCGAGTAGCGCGGACGTCCTGTACATTCCCAACGTGGCTCTGTACCGGACGAAGGATGGCGGCAAGACGATCGAGATTGTGCGCGGGGCTCCGGGTGGCGACGATTATCACCAAATATGGGTCGACCCCAAGAATTCCGACGACCTGATGCTGGGCGTCGATCAAGGGGCGTCGGTAAGTTTGGACCGTGGAAAGACCTGGACAACCTGGTACAACCAGCCAACCGCGCAGATGTATCACGTCACCACGGATAACAAATTTCCCTACTATGTCTACGGTGCGCAGCAAGACAGCGGCTCGATTGCCATCGCCAGTCGCAGCGACCACGGACACATCGACACGCGCGACTGGTTCTTGCCGGGCGGTAGTGAGAGCGGCTACCTCGCGATTGATCCTCGGGATGAAAACATTATTTACGCGAGCGACACCTACGGCGACGTGGAGCGATTCGACCGTCGAACCTCGTTTGGCCAGACCGTCACTCCGTGGCCGCTCGGCGGTTTCTACAAAGCTGCCAACAAGCGAAAATATCGCGACCCCTGGACGGCGGTACTCGTCTTCTCGCCGGCAGACAAACGCTCGCTCTATTTGGGAACGCAGTATGTGATGAAGACCGCGGATGGCGGGCTGCACTGGCAGCAGATCAGCCCTGACCTGACCGGAGCTGTGGAAGGTGCAAGCGACGCGGGCGAACTGACGACAGAGAATGCCGAGCAGCGCGCCTTTGGAGTAGTTTTTACCATTGCGCCATCGCCGCTGAAGGCGGATGAAATCTGGGCAGGCAGCGACACCGGTCGAATTCACCTGACCACCGACGGCGGCAAGACCTGGCAGAATGTCACGCCGCCGAATCTATCCCCGTGGAGCAAAATTTCGCTGATTGAAGCCTCGCATTTTGACCCGGCAACCGCCTATGCCGCAGTCGACAGGCGCCGACTGGGCGATCGAAAGCCGTATCTTTACATCACCCATGACTATGGAAAAAGCTGGAAGCTTTCGGTCGATGGGATCCAGGCCACGCATTTTGTACGCGCAGTTCGCGAAGATCCGAAGCAGCGCAATCTACTCTTTGCCGGCACCGAGTTCGGTGTTTACGTTTCATTCGACGCCGGCGATCACTGGCAGTCGTTGCAGCAGAACCTGCCGGTAACATCCGTGCGCGACCTGACTATCCACGACAGCGATCTGATTGTCGCGACCCACGGCCGCTCCTTCTGGATTCTGGATGACATTGCGCCGCTGCGTCAGGCCGCAGCGGTCAACGCGACCAAGCCATATCTGTACGCGCCACCGATGACGGTTCGCGTGGACAATGACGCTTTCCTGGGAACACCTATGCCTCCGGAGGAACCGCAGGCAAACAATCCGCCCGATGGCGCAGTTGTCGATTATTACCTGGGCAAGGACGCGAGCAAGGTCACGCTGCAGGTTCTGGATGAGAGCGGTCGCGTCCTGCGCCACTTCTCGAATGCAGACAAGCCGACAATCCAGCGTCCACTATTGCCAATTGCAGAACGATGGTTCCCTGCACCGCAAACCCTAAAGTCTACTTCGGGAGAACATCGTTTTACTTGGGATCTCTCCTCCGGAGGATCCGGCACGGACGTCGGTGGCGACGATATCGATGCTGCCACGATTCCGGCCGGCCCACGCGTACCTCCGGGCACCTATACTCTTCGCCTGTCTGTCGATGGAGTCTCGATGGAACGCACTGTGCAGGTGACGATGGACCCACGCAGTCCGGCCACGACGGAGGTGCTGGATCAGCAATTCACGCTTGGCAGTTCCATCTACCGTGAGACGCTTGCCAGCCGCAAAGCCATGGCAGAGTTGGAGAGCGTCGAGACTCAACTGAACGAGTTGCAGTCGAGAAAGAATAACCCTGCGGACCTGCAACGAGAATTGCACACCGCCCTTACAAATCTGGAGTCTATAAAAAATGGCGAGAATGAGAAATCAAACTCCTCGGCAAAACAAATCGGACTGGCCGATGCGAACACGGGTCTTGGCGTCGCTCTGCGCGTCGTCGAAAGCGGCGACCGGCCAGCGCCATCGCAGGCCATCGTCATTTTCAATCAGATGAAGGATGCGGCCGGCGCTCAGATTGCGGCGTGGCAGCACTTCAAGTCGAGTGAATTGGCGAACGTGAATGCAGCCTTGCAGCGAGCGCATCAAGCTCCGCTGCAGATTGCTGCGGTCGAAGAGGAAGTGCACTTCGCTATGACTCGATGAGGCGGGGATGAAACAACGCGCAATGGTGGCCTCTCCCCATTGGCAGATGCATACCTGTCATTGAGTATGTCGCTCGGCACGGCGTAACCTGAGGGCAGAGGAAATTCGATGCCACCGACAGAAGCCGCGACACCGCGCCAGCACGCATCCACCGCACCTGCGGGACCGCAACTCCCGGAGCCTACCTATGCAGAACGTGTGCGTACTTTGTTGTCGTTGGCATCCATTGCGACTCTTTCAACTCTGTCCCGCAAGCATGCGGGATTTCCTTTCGGCTCGTTAATGCCCTATGCGCTGGATGCCGCTGGACGACCGATTTTCCTGATCAGCAATATGGCGATGCACACACAGAATCTAAAAGCGGACGGACGAGCTAGCTTATTTGTGGAGCAAACGGGCGCGGACGGCGATCCACTCGGTGCCGCTAGAGCCACACTCATGGGGAATGTCGAACCGGTACCGCAGGAAGAGATCGCCAGCGCACGCGAGCAGTATCTGGCGCGCCACCCGAACAGCCGCTACTGGGTCGACTTCGCCGACTTCAATTTCTTTCGCCTACAACCGATCGATGTCTACTACGTGGGCGGCTTCGGCATGATGGGTTGGGTGGAGGCGCCCGACTATGAACACGCTTCGCCTGATCCTTTGGCGGAAGCCTCGGCCGGCATTTTGAGCCACATGAACGCCGATCACGTGGACTCCATGATTTTGCTGGCGCGGACGCACGCGAACTTGGAAGCGTCCGAGGCGACCATGACTTCCGTAGATCGGCTGGGATTCTCGCTGCGATTGAAGACGGCGGAAGGCATGAAGGGCACGCGCATCAACTTTCCGCGAGAGGTCACAACCCCGCAGGAAACGCGGAGCGTGCTGGTGGACATGGTTCGTCAGGCTAGAGTTTCTACGCAGGCTTGAAAGCGATGAAAATCAACCGCGGCGACCGTTGGCTGCGTTTCAAGAGTCAAGGACTGTCTACGCCGACGCTGTACTTCGATTGCGCCGAAGCAGAAACTCCCGAGCGACGCGGCCCATCCGCTGTAAATCCGCAGGATCGATGAACAACACGTAGGCTGCCAGAACATCCCACTCGAACATTGGGATGTTCAGCGAATACTCAATCGACAAATGAAGCAGCAACCCCAGCAGCAGCAATGGGTAGCGGAGTGGCCGGAACCAGATCAACACACCTAGGCTGAACTCAAGAGCAAGGGTGTACCAGGTGGCCAGTTTCAGGATCCAAAACTGCTGTGTCCAACCTGGCAACGGAAACCGCTGCAGGGCATGCATGTGGAACACATAAAACAGGGCGGTCCCATTCAGCCATGGCGCGCCCTTGATTTTCCATAAAAAGGAAGCAAGGTACAGCAGGGCGAGTTCAAGCTGAATCATGCGTTGCGCCCACGGAGCCCGCGGCTCGATCGCTGCACCCTCCAGCTTCCTGCGAACCCGGATGAGTCGATCGATCGACAGCGCGGCTCCCGCCGGAGCAAACATCAGAAAGAATCCAGTTACTCTCAAAAACACATCCCCACCATGCAGGATGTAGAGATTCCGTTGTTGAATGGAAGCCAGACAGACGAATACCACGATGCTACTCAGGCGAGTCCAGAGTCCGATCGTAAGTAGGATTGCGAAGCCGAGAAAAATCCAGAAAAAAGCCGCAATCCAGGTGTCATTTGGCGGCATCACGGTAAACAGGTTGAGTCGCACGCCCGGCTCGACTTGACTCATGGTCTGAAGCGTCACCCAACTGTGAACGCCAAACCAATCCAG
>JAJYBW010000143.1 GCA_021778815.1 Acidobacteriota bacterium
CTGTTCTCGTAACGGATAAGGAGCGCTATGTTACCTGTGGATGAGATTCAACCTCATATGAATGACCGAAGGTCATTCCTCAAGCTGCTGTCAGCGGCTCCGCTGTTTGCCACAATCGGCAGTCGCAGCCTGGCCTCTGCGGTAGCGTCCGCAGGCAGAAGCACCTTTTCCAACAATGTTTACACTCGGCTGGGAGTTCGTCCGTTAATTAACGCGCGCGGCACTTGGACCTATCTTTGCGGTTCGCTGGAGCTGCCCGAGACGCGGCGAGCGACGGAGGAAGCGTCTCATTATTTCGTCGATATGTTTGAACTGCAGGCCGGAGTGGGCCGCTATCTCGCCAAGATGTCTGGAGCTGAATCCGGAATGGTCACCTCCGGATCGGCCGGCGCAATGGCTTCTGCAACAGCGGCATGTATCGCCGGATCGGATCCGAAGAATATTTGGCAATTGCCTGACACGACTGGCCTGAAAAATGAAGTTGTGATGATGGAAGGCCGGAGCCCGTTCGACAGCGCTATCCGGCTTGCGGGCGCCAAACTAGTGATTGCCGAGACGGTGGAGGACTTGCCGTCAGCTATAACTCCGAAAACCGCAATGGTCTACACAACCTGGCGTGACGACCGGCTTGAGCGCGTCCTCAAGATCACCAAGGCCGCCGGTATACCTCTCCTGGTCGACGACGCGGCCGGTATTCCCCCGTTTCACTGGTTCACACATTATGCCAAGCTAGGCGTCGACCTCTTTTGTTTCAGCGGCGGGAAAGGGTTGTCGGGGCCGCAGTGTTCCGGAGTTTTGTTAGGCCGGAAGGATTTGATCGATGCAGCCTTGTACAACACCAATCCCTGGGAAGGCGCTGTATGTCGTCCCATGAAGGTCGGCAAGGAAGAGATCATGGGCATCCTGGCGGCGATCGAATATTGGTCGCGTGCAGATCTACCCGTTTTAAACAAAGAGTGGCAGAACCGGGTCGAACGCATCCAGAAGTTGGTGGATACGGTGCCCGGAGTCACGACGAACATCATGACGCCGCAAGACGGGAACAGTTATCCAACATTGTCAGTCATGTGGGACGAAGCCAAGTTTGGATTGACGATAGCGCAATGTGCTCAGCAACTGAGCGATGGCGAACCCAGGATTGAGGTACTGACGGACAGCAATCCCAGCGGGGTCCTGGCACGCCTCCCGCGAAGTCCAAACAGGCACCACAGATCGCATCCGAATCCTTTGCAGATTATCTCCATGACATTGCAGCCCGGGGAGGACTTGATCGTTGGTAACCGCCTTCGCCAAGTACTCAACAAAGCGCGCAAGCAGTCTGCGTGACGGTGGGCGCTCTACAGCAGAGAACAGCAACTGGGGGACCCGTCTTTTGCCTTATAGTCCCACCTGCGAACTTACATTCTTGGCCGGTTTAGCGGAACGTACGAGAACGTGCGGTAGATCCGGAAGCTCTAGGTTTGAGAGAACGTATTTGATCGCCTCGCACGAGAGGGGTATCTGATGCATCCCAGTCAGCGGCACGCAGCGGCGTTCATCGGCCTGCTAGCAGGGATTTTCAGTGCGCCGTCGTTGTGTGCGGATCATCGAAAGATCGATCCCACGTTCCTTTATCGCGACACTTTAACCGCCTCGGAGAAACCGTCCGACATCACCACGGCGACGTGTCATTACAAACCCCTGTTCGGCGAGGGAGACCCGGATACGTCCGTGGTGGTCGGCGTCGCTCGATTTGGCGAGGCGGTCATCGATCCTCATGGCGCGTGTGCCACCGTTCAATATCCGCAGGAAGACCAGGTGTATGTTGTACTCGACGGAAATGGCTCCGCCAAATATGGAGAGGAACAGGTCCCGCTGAAGACTGAGGACTATCTCTATATCCCGTCGTCGGTTCCACATGCTGCAGTGAATTCAACTGGAGCGCCGCTGACCGTAGTCGTCATGGGCTTTTACACCAAAGGATTTGAGAGTGCTTCAATTCCGCTGCATCCTTTAAGAGCCAATGTTGAAGATGTGCCCACGACTCTGGTGAATGGCCACCCTGAATCGAGCCGCTTTCGTCTGCTGATGGGAGATGCCGACAGCAAGCGTGATCGTATTGCCGCGGGCCGCGTCCTTACCAGTCTGTTCCTGATGGAAATCGCCCCTGGGGGAACGAACTTTCCTCACCATCACCAGCGGGAAGAGGAGATCTACCTGGTATTGAGTGGCCATGGTGTCATGGTGGCTGGTGGAGGAATGGACGGCATTGCAGGACGACATCCTGCCAAAGCTGGAGATGCTTATTTTTTCCGGCTCAATGCCACGGTGGGATACTACAGCGCGCCCAACGTTGCATCGCGGCTACTCTGCGTACGCTCCTGGTATCCGGGCATGCAACAAAAGGGAGCCAAGCATTAAGTAGTCGGGAAAATACTTCATCGGCCCGATCATGCATTTCCGTTGCGCAGGCGTTTTCGCGAGGGAGAGGATAGGGCTTTCAGGGAGGACATATGCGTTATCCATCGTCAAGACGATTCCCATGTATGCTCTTGTGTTGCTTACTGGCTGTGGGGAGCATGCAGCTGTTTGCACAGGCCGGGGGCGCGATCAAGGAAATCGCGGTAGGCGGCAAAAATGTTGGGTCAGCATCAAGTGCCGGCATTCTGGTGAATCAAACGCTCTACGTTGCCGGCCAAAGTGGACGGAACAGCAGTGGAGCGATTCCAAAAGATTTTCAGCAGGAAGTGCGCCAGTCCTTGAGCAATGTGCAGGGCGTGTTGCGGGCGGCAGGAATGGATTTCGGCAATGTGGTATGGATGAATGTCTACTTGACTCACGTGTCGAGCATGGAGGGAATGAATCAGGTCTATTGGAAGATGATCGGAGATGACCCCCCCGCTCGCACCGTGCTGGGGGTAGCGAGTCTGCCGAACGGGGAGAATATCGAAATTAACTGTATCGCGGTGAGCAGTGCCGCGCGCCGGCGCGTGATCTATCCGGCGGGATGGCCGCAGGGAAAACATATTGATCCAGCCGGAATCGAGGCTGACGATGTTCTATATATGTCGGCGCAGGGCGGCGTCAATCCGCTGACTGGAAAGCTGGCGGCTGATTATTCCGGAGAGGTGAAGCAGGCCCTCGATAACGTGGCGGCGGTGGCCAAGGCTGCCGACATGAGCATGGCGAATGTCATTTGGGTGAATCCCTACCTGAGAAGCAATAGCGATCCAGACCATGTGATGAACAAGATCTACGCGACATATTTTGAGTTTGGGAATACCCCGGGACGAGGAACGATTCAGGTAGTGGATCTCCCGAATCAGGCCCATATCGTGTTCAGTTGCATTGCCGGCGCCGATCTGTCGAAACGCACCACGATTCGCCCCAGAAATGAGAAGCCCAGCCCAACCGCAAGCCCCGGCATTTTGTATGGAGATACCCTGTATCTCTCGGCAAAGGACGCGTATGTTCCGGCCCTGGGTCTCTTTTCGCCGGAGCTGGGCATTCAGGTGCGGATGTCCATGCGTAGCCTGCTGGATGGGTTGCAAAAGGCGGATATGGATTTTTCGAATGTCGTATCTTCAACTGTGTATCTGCGCGACGTGAAGGACGAAGATTCAGTCTTGTCTTTGTACGGTACATTTTTCAAAGACAATTTTCCGGCGCGTACGACGTTGCAACAAAATGTTGATATGGAGTCGGAAGATGTCGAGCAGATTTCCTTTATCGCAGTGCGACAGCCGCTTCACTGAGGAGAGAGTGTGCAGTCCGCTTCTGTCAGAACCAAAGCACGGTTTGCAACTTTGTTCTCAGTGATTGCGCTGCCGGCTCTGCTGGCATTGCCGTTGCAAAGCCAGGCGGCTTCCGCGCCCGGCTGCCAGCTGCATGCAACAAATTACCTGGGATGGAAGGCCGAGGAAATCTCCAATCCCTGGGTGAAGCTGGAGATTGTGCCGCAGATCGGTGGGCGGCTGATCCAGGTCACCTTCGGCGGACACGACTTTCTGTATATCAACCCCTTGCTGCAAGGGAAGGTGATTCCTCTGGAAAGCAAAGGGTACGGCGATCGCAACTACGGCGGCGATAAGATCTGGCCGCTGCCAGAGGGTAATCGGGATGAACAGCATTGGTCCGGCGGCGGCAATTTGGACGACGCGCCTTTTACACTGCAGGTACTGTCCAGCGGACCCACGTGTGCGGTGCGGTTGACCGGTCCAATCAATCCGGAGGTCGGGCAGCGGTATATCCGTGACATCAGCATCGGAGCAGACACGCCGGTGATCTCGTTTCATGTGGTGATGCAGAACATGAGCGGTTATCCGCAGACATGGTCGGAGCAGACAATCACCGAGTACCCCACTTCCCATCCCTCCGGCTCAGACAATTTCAACACGAGGTTCTGGGGAGTCACGGAAGTGAACCCAGCCAGTGCATATCTGAACGGCTACCATGTGCGCACCGGCCCAGCGGACAATTCAGCTTTCTTGGTGAGCGCGGGGATGTTCCGCGTGCATTGGAACCACATTATGCAGGAGGTCTGGATAGACTCCCAGTCAGGATGGCTGGCGGCGGTGGATGGTTGGACCGGATACACGATGGTGGAGCGCCACCGTATTGATCCCACGGCGGTGTATCCCGGCAAGGCCTCGATCATCTTTTATTCGACCGGGGAGCCAACTCCACTCCCAGCTAGCGGGCAGACCACGGAACCCCGCGAAGGACCGTTCGTGGAGGCGGAGATGAACAGTCCGATGGTCGAGCTGGCACCCGGCGAAAGCTATGCGATGGATACGCAGTGGTATCCAACGCGCATGGGTGAGGATTTCAAGACGACAACGTACAGTGGTGTGATTGGAACTCCGCTGACTGCGACGGCGACGCCTGCCGGTCTGGTACTCTCGGGCAGCTTTGGAGTTTTTTATGCCGGAGATCTTGTGGTGCATTTGTACGGAAGAGGCAGTGGAGGCACGGCGAAGCTTATGCCCGTAGTTCCCACCGAGCCGGTGCACTTGCACACAATCATCCAGGCGCCGCAGAACACAACAAGGGTCTCAGTGCATGTGATAGATTCTCACGGTTTGGATCGCGGGCCATTGGGAGAAGTGCTCGTGCAGCCGGCTCCGTCAACCGATGGGACAAGTGGCAGGTAGAAGATTGTGGTCACGGAGAGAATGCGTCAAAAACGATCCATGCATTTACCGACCTCGAGTGAGAGATTTGAAGCAATGACACGCAAACTGCTTGCAGTGATGTTGGTGTGCTCCTGTCTGGCGCTGTCTCACGGGATGTCAGTCTTTGGACAAGACGAGCCGAGAAGCGGCCCCGATCGGGGGCAGGGCGCGCGGCTATATGCATCGAACTGCGCATATTGCCACGGTGCGGATGGCAGAGGGGGTCGGGGTCCGGCGATTGCGACGCTGCCAAAAGTAATTTCAATGTCGAACCAGGACTTGATGGGCATCGTTCATAAAGGCGAAGCCGACCAAGGTATGCCGGGATTTCCTGATCTGGGTGATTCGGGTACAAAGGCAGTCGTGCAGTATTTGCGCACGCTACAGGGAGTGACTGCGGATGAGCCATCCGTCAAGCTGACAGGCGATCCGGACGCGGGCCGCAGAATTTTCGACGGCAAGGGGCAATGCTCTACCTGCCACATGATCCTTGGCAAAGGCGGATTTATGGCGACGGAGCTGACCTCCTATGCAAGGAATCGGAGGGCGGACGAAATCCAGCAGGCAATTGTGAATCCGGATGTGGAATTAGAGCCGACATCGCGCGTAGCAAAAGTTCGGAGCAGAGATGGACAAAGCCTGACGGGCGTGGTGCGCGCGGAGGACAATCTGAACATTACGTTGCAGACCGAAGATGGTCGGTATCACTTTCTGTCGCGAAGTGGCCTGGCTGCGGTGAACTACAGCGATCACTCTCTGATGCCGCGCGATTATGGAACTCGGTTGACGTCCGCGGAATTGGATGACCTAGTGGCCTTTCTCATCGTGACTGGCAGGAATGCTTCGACGGAGCCAGAGCCTGCAAAATCCAGGTGGTCCCACGATGACTAGAAGCCGGCGGGATTTCGACACGACGGAAGGAATTTGACGATGACGAGAGGCTGCAGGAGCGTGTTTGGACTTGCCGCTGTCGCCATGATGATGATGGCTGTCGCCACGCTGGGTCAGTCTGCGGTGAAGCTGATGCCGAAGGCAGGCGTCGAAGTCAACGGGTCGGGACACGAATCGGGACATGGAATCCAACTGGGCCTGATCGATGTGCAGCCGAGCGATCTGTTGCAGAAGTCCATCAAAAACAACTGGGTGTCCTACAACGGCGACTATACCGGGCGACGCTTCAGCAGCCTGACCCAGGTTACGCCGCAAAATGTAAGCCATCTGGCAGCCAAGTGGGTCTTTCACACTCGAAATGCCGGCGTGCTGGAGGTAACTCCGGTGGTGGTGGCCGGAGTCATGTTCATTACTGGCTCAAACGATGCCTATGCGCTGGATGCGAGAACGGGTGCTTTGCTGTGGCACCATGCCCGCGGCGTTTCGTCGGGGTTGATTGACGATGCGTCGGGCCATATCAACCGCGGCGTCGCGGTGCTGGGAACCCGCGTCTATATGGAGACGGATAATGCGCATTTGCTGTGCCTGGATGCACGTTCGGGCAACCTGATCTGGGATGTGGCCTATGCGGACAACACCCAGAGCTACGGCGCCACGAGTGCTCCATTGATTGTGAAAGACAAAGTACTGGTTGGCACCTCGGGCGGCGATGACGGCGTGCGCGGGTTTGTAGCGGCCTTCGACGTGCAGACGGGAAAAGAGGTGTGGCGCTTCTGGACGATTCCCGCTCCTGGTGAGAAAGGATCGGAAACGTGGCCGGTCAGCGAGGATTATTTACGTGGCGGCGGCACCGCATGGATGCCGGGAACGTATGATCCTGAACTGAACACGATCTACTGGGGGACGGGCAATGCCGCGCCGGACTACGACGGAAGTATGCGACCAGGCGACAATCTCTACACAAGCTCCCTGCTGGCGCTGGATCCAGACACGGGGAAAATGAAATGGTATTTCCAGTTCAATCCGCATGATCTGTACGACTATGACTCAGTGCAGACACCGGTACTTGTGAACGCAAAGTTCAAGAACAAGCCGCGCAAACTGATCGTGACGGCAAACCGCAACGGCTTTCTCTACATTCTCGATCGCGCGACGGGAGAATATCTCTACTCGAAACAGTTCATGAAACGTATGAACTGGGCGAAAGGCATCGACAAGAAGGGGCGGCCCATCTCCAACAACCTTATTCCCGACGCCAAGGGCGTTCTGGTTTGTCCCGGCATCGAAGGCGCGACGAACTGGTATTCGCCCAGCTACGATCCGCAGACGAACATGTTCTACTTCCGCTCATTGGAGGCATGCGACGTGTTGCAGGCGAAGAATGTGCCTTTCGAGCAGGGACGTCCGTATTATTCAACCGGCGCGCGAACGCCTCCGGGCAGTGCTGCAAGCGAGAGCTATATCAACGCCTTCGACCTGACCAAGCTTGATTTCGCCTGGCGCGACAAGCAGATTGGCGAAGGTCCGGCCTACGCCGGTGTGATGACGACGGCGGGCGGCCTGGTGGCCTTCGGCAATAACGCCAGCGAGTTCGAGATGGATGACGCACGCACGGGCAAGCCGCTTTGGGCGTTCAGGCTTGGACAGCCTATGCACGCCTCGCCCATGTCGTACGCTATCGGCGGAAAGCAGTACTTCGCCGTGGCGGCTGGAGACGATGTGTTTGCCTTCGCGTTGCCGTAGACAACGTCTCGTCGAGAAACGAGCCATCGCGTCGCGTTATTACTTTGTGTAACCTAGTATTCCGCGCGTCTTGGTTTGCAGGATATAAACGCTGTCGCTGGCAGTGATGTAGAGCTTCGAGTTATCGGGTCCGCCCCAGGTCAGGTTAGCCATTCCCTTGGGCATTTGCACGGTGCCGATGTGCACGCCTTTACCATTCCATACCCAAATTCCCGTGGGTTCCGAGACAAAGAGACGACCTTTGACGTCGACTTTCATTCCGTCCGGAACCCATTGGGACTGCGAACTCGATGTCGGAGCCAGCGGCCCACGGGTCCATGGAAACGATTCCAAATGGCCGAAGCTTTTTGGGCGACGCTCGACGGCAACGATATCCTTCTCCACGAGAGGGTGTTTTAGAGGTATTGTCATTGTGGTTATGGTCGGCCCCGGCATTTTTGAAGCAGATGAAAAGTTAGTCTTCGGCAAAACCTGAGAGGAGGATTTGTCGTGAAGAAGAAGCGATTTTCTGTAGAGCAGATTGTGGCTGTGGTGAAGCAGGCGGAGCTGGGAGTACCTGTGGCGGAAGTGATTGGCAAGGTGGGAATCCGTGAACAGACCTTCTATCGATGGAAGAAGCAGTATG
>JAJYBW010000144.1 GCA_021778815.1 Acidobacteriota bacterium
GTGCGACAGCTGCGGCCAGACCATCTGGAAAGCCGACCTGGAAGCCAATCTGAACGTCTGCCCGAAATGCGGCAAGCACTTCAAACTTTCAGCCAGGGCTCGCATCGATAGCCTGCTTGAGCCCGGCTACCGCTTGATCGATACCGAGCTGCGTTCCACGGATCCGCTCAACTTTACCGACCTCAAGCCATATAAGGATCGACTCGACAAGGCGCAGCGCGAGACCGGAATGAATGATGCCATTCTGACTGGAATCGGCAACCTGGGGCACCACGCCGTCGTCGTCAGCGCGATGGAATATGCTTTCATTGGCGGCAGTATGGGAGCCGTTGTCGGAGAAAGCATCAGCCGCGCTGCCGACCATTCGCTGGAAACCCGCCAGCCCCTCATCATTGTCGCCACTTCCGGCGGTGCGCGCATGATGGAAGGCATTGTCAGCCTAATGCAGTTGCCAAAAATCTCTGCCCGTCTGGCATTGATGGATGATGCGAAAATTCCCTACATTTCGGTGCTGACAGACCCTACCTTCGGCGGTGTCACCGCCAGCTTCGCCATGCTCGGGGATCTCAACATCGCCGAGCCCGGTGCGCTCATCGGTTTTGCAGGTCCGCGCGTGATTGAGCAAACCATTCGCCAGAAATTGCCGGAAGGTTTTCAGCGATCGGAATTTCTGCTGGAGCACGGAATGCTCGACGCCGTCGTTTCCCGCAGAGAATTGAAGCCGTACCTGATCCGCGCCCTCGATTTCATGCGAAGCTAATGGCGCGAACGTCGCCTCAAAATCTCAGGTGATACAACCTGTTTCAACAGGTGCAACACCCGCCCATCAAATTGGGGAAGCGGGTTGTGGAGACTTTACGCGGAATTTCAAACAGAACGTCCATCTGCTCGACGAGACTTGACAAGATCTAAAGCGAATACTATCGAGGCACCGCAATTAAATCCGGAGTGCGATATGAAATTGCTGCAGAACATGCTGGCCGCAATTATCTTCTGTGGGTTGGCTTGCGGAATGCAAACCGCGCAGTCTACTCAGCGAAGTGACGCCGTAATCGGAATGGCTGGAACTGTAAACTTGATTCCAAGTCCGAGTACCGCACACACCACCGTAGTTTTTACTTCAAATACGCTCCTAAGCTCTACCTCCAACCAAATTGTTTTTGTGCTGCAGGAGCAGAATTCGGCGACACCTCCCGCCTGGTCCGGGCCAGCTAGAGTTTTAACTGGTGACGGGTTCTTAGGGATTGTCTCTACCGACGATCCGACGCAGAAGTGGATTCTCAAGTTTACTGACAGAGATGTCCCGCCATTACTCGCAAACCAGGGCTTTCAGGTCTTCGACGTCTTTGGAATTGCTCGGTATGGGGAAACGACTCCGCTTACAAGCCAGCAAATCAGCAGCTTGGCGGCGACTGGAAGAAACTGTGGAACGCCTCTAAAAAATAAGGTGAAGGAATTTTCGGCCACAGATAGTCCCGCGAATAGTGAGTCGATGCAACCTCTGCATGCTAATCCTATTTGCAACGGACAATGTACCGCGGGCGGTGCGGGGTCGAGCAGCTGCAGCGCCGGCGGCGGCGGGTGCAGCGTCACTTGTCAATCGGGTTACAGTTCGTGCTGTGATGCCAATTCAAATCAATGTGGCTGTTGCCAATGATGTTGATTGCGCGGCACCCGCATGGATTCGATCCCGTGCCCACCGCTTTGTTGCAGCAACGTGGGTGCCTGAATTCTCTTTGGTTCACTTGGACGTCACCGGCAGGGTTATGCTCGCCATTTCAAGATCGGATCGATTTGCCACGACGGCGCAAGTACCATCGCCGCGCGAAAAAATATGCGACGGAAACGATGAACGCTCCGGACAACGCTCTTACTTCCAGTTTGCTGGAATGGGCAAGCAGCCAGATCACCACAACAGAACCCAAAATTCCTACTACCGGCCCACCCGGCGCACGGAAGGCTCCGGGTTCTTGTTTGCGTGTGTAGCGCAGCTTCAATGCGCCCAGGCAAATGGCCAGGTAAATGCACAAGATGGAAGCGCTGGAAAGAATCGCGAGGTGCCTGAACCCACCCGAGGCTGCCAGCAAAAACATCAGCGCGGCTACCGTGAGGATCGCGATATGTGGGGTGCGATACCGCGGATGGACTCCAGCCAGAGCTCGCGGAAGCGAGCCATCTTCCGCAGCCAGAAAAAATGCGCGCGGGGTCGATAACATTCCGCCGGCGAGCGATCCGAAAATTGACACCGCCACTCCGATCATCACCAGCGTGGAGCCGGCGACACCGACCACTCGTCCAGCAACACCCGCCAGTGGCGCGGTCGTCTGGTGCGCCAGTTCGCCGCCCAGAACTCCCTGGCTGACCAGTTGCAAGGCGACATATAGAAGAATCACTGTGCCGGTTGCGCCGAACATCGCCCGTGGCACGGTACGCGCTGGATCGCGAATTTCAGCACTGGGCGCGAGTGCTTCTTCAATGCCCTGAAAGGCAAAGAACAGAATCAGCGATGCCTCGCCCAATTTCGCGGCCGGTGGCCATCCTGCCCATCGCAGCGGATGCCACTGCACAAAAAAGATTCCCGCAACAATGGCGAGTAACAGCGGAACCAGCTTGGCCACGGTCGAAGCCACAGCGACGCGCAATCCCTGGCGAACGCCGACAACGTTGACCGCGGCGAGGCCACTGAACAGCGCAAACAGCGTCAGAACCCGAGGCGCTCCGTGACCCAGCGCCGGTACCCAGACCGCCAGCGAACCAAGCAGCGCCACCGCGAGTGCCGCGCACGCCGTCACCTCATATCCCACCGAATACATCACCCAGGCAAGGAAGCCCATCAGCGGCCCGAAGGCCTCCTCAACATACGCGACCCCGCCGCCGGAACGATGGACGAAGCTTCCAATTTCGATGTAGCAGGTCAGCACCAACCCCACGGCAATCCCGCAAACGAAATAAGCCACAATCGCAGCCGGCCCCAGGATGGCAGCCACAAAAGCAGGCACCACAAAAATTCCAGCTCCCACCGCAATGTTGACTGCGGCAGCGCCCAGTCCCCACGGCCCGATCACGCGCTTCAGCTTCTCGTCTGCGTGCAACACTTCATCGGGCGACTGGGCGAGGATTTTCTCTGGCGTCATGGAGTCAGTCGATTACGTTTCAAAATGTTTGGGCGGCTGAAGTCTGGCTCCATCCGCCCAGTAGCTGCGTTTCTGCGATTGAGCTTACTGCTTGCCCCAGAAGTCCGGCGACGCAGTCTTCCAGCGATCGGGAACGTAGCTCATCTTTGGATCCATGGAATACAGATTGGTGTGAATGGAGACGAACGAAGACGCTTCCAAATCGGCCATCTTCTTTTTCTTGTCCGAATCAGCAGACTTCCAGGCCTTCATTGCGGCCACGCGATGTTCATCGATCTCCGCCAGGCTCTTCATGGGTGCCGTCACAATGTAGACACCGCCTTCATCGCCGAAGTATTCCTCCCACATGGCGGAATGGGTGTTGGGAACTTGCCCGTAGACCTGATTGTGGAGTTTCGACAGTTCCCTCCATTCCGCGCCATGTCCCGGTTTGATGTGGATCACCGTGATCTCCATGTATCGCATCTGCGCCAGGTCCACGTTGGCCCCGACACTCATGTCTGGCTGATAGCGGAATACCGTCGTCGAAAATGAGCTCAACAGCTTGCCATCTTCCTGCTGGGCGCTGTCCATGTCCGGTGCCAAAGATGAATCGTTCATCATCGCGTTATTCGACTTTTCCCAGTCTGCGAAGGAATCATAGGCAAGAAAGAACAGCGCCCGACTGGGACCCGTCATGGAGGTTGCCGCGAAGTAATGGTCGGGCGACTTTGCCTTCTGCATCGCCTGTACAAACGCGCTTTCCGACTTCTGGTGCACCATACCGGCCATCCCCGGCTTCACCACCTCACGTTGCACAACCAACACATTGGGCGGAGTCAGATTTGGTTTGGAATCTTGCGCGTTCGCCATCCCCGGTCCTGCAAAACCAATTCCTGTAAACAGCAAACACAGTCCTGCCAGAGTTCCAAATTGCTTTTTCATGGATTGCTCGCCTCCTGGGCGTGATGAATTTGGGTTCTCCAGGAATGTCGTGCGATAGGGGGGTCTCGGCCAGGGGAAGGGAACAGCGAAGTCTGTGGACGATACCGTCGGTCGTTCTTGGTAAGGGTGAACTTACAGCATAGCGGTCACTATCGGCAATCGAAAACCGCAATGTGCTGTTGCGTGTCCTCGGAATTCCAACCCAGGGGAAAAATGGAAGGCCGTGCGGGCGATGGCGCGGCCTTCTTTATTCTGCTGGCTTGACTTCGATTATTTTGAGGCGACGATGGCGTCAACAACATGGTAGAGGACAGTATGGTCGATGGTCGCGACCTTGTGTTCCTGATCCATTCCCTGGTTGATCGGAACGTCAGGATGAATCTTCTTCCAGCGATCGGAGAAACCGGATCCGAAGAATTTGAACATCGCGTCCCAGCTCGGGTAGATGTCGACGGTGTAAGTGGTGCCCTGGTCTTTGGCGCCGCGGGGCAGGAACTGCTCAACGACCGACCAGCCGTCCACTGAGCCATCCTTGACTCCATCTTCGAAAATGGGTTGCCACAGTTTCTTTTCGTTTGCGATCCATGCCCCAGTGTCAGGGACGCTCATTACATTGACAATGATGTAGTCGCCTTTTTTGGCCTGGCCGACGTGCACCGCGGTACGCTCGAGAGCGTTATATACCAGGTAGCCGGCAGCGTCCCGTTGTTGCCTCATGTCCTCAAGAGAACTGCTAATACCTGCCTTTTTCATTGCGGCCGTCATTTCCTCATCGCCCATCGGCGCGTTGGGCATGCCGGGGTAAAAGGTCACGAAGGCATAATCGCAGGTGGCATCGTGCCCGGCAGGGATGACGGTGCGCAAGACCAGCCAGCCGGAGATGGCCCCTGAGTCCACCCGAGACTGCGCGTACTTAAGAAAGGTTCCATCGACGAGTGTTTTGAAATCTGCCGACTTGCCGTGCCTTACCTTGACACAGGCAACGCCGTGAAATCCGGGCGATCCCGATGGTTCCTGTGCACTACCGGTGTTCGATCCTGCAAGAAACAGGCCTGCGAACACAAGACACGCTCCTGCTGTCAATCCAAATTTCCTTTTCATCGTGATTTGCCTCCTGGTAGGAATAGAGTTTTTTAGTGATCCAGGAATGTCGTGCGATAGGGGGGGCCTCGACCAGGGCGTTTGCAGCAACTAGAGTGAACAGTCTGGTCGATACCGTCGTTCGTTCGTGGCGAGCTTCACCATACGCCCGCACTGCGACAACAAGCAATAGCCAAGTTTCGTGACCGTTCCGCCTCGAAGTGCCAGCTGTTGGATTTCTTCTTGTCAGGCCCGCGGAGTTCCGGTCGCATTTTTCAAATCGGCTTTGTCCAGCCAGGTGACCGCGCCGAATGCGCCCAGCCACGATCCCGCCGCTGCGAACAGCACATACACCGCGTTGCCGGTATAGCTGATCACGGCAAACGCCGCCAGCAGATACCACAGGCTGCTCCAGCTGGCGGCCAAGCTGCGACGCCGCGCGGTCACCGCCGCGTTGAACATGACATACACCGCATCTGTGGCTGCGGTCGAAGCGAATACTCCAAGGGCGATGAGAGGATTGGGTGCATGGATGTGCAGCATCATTGCGGAGGCTCCCGGATTGCGACGGCTTGCTAGCAATCCTACGGGAACCGGGGCTGTTTATTCCTGCACTCGCGCGTAAGCGTAGGGTCCGTCGGGGATCACGGCCACGCGGGCGTCGTTCGGTAGCCGCGACAGCAAACCAGCCACCGCCGCTGCGGCGCTTTCGAATGCGTTGGACCGCAGCGAACCTAAATCATCGCGGGCAATTCCCGGGGTATACAACAAAACGTCATGTTTCAATCCCACCAGCGCCAGCTTTTCCAGCTGCCATTGGTCCACTTCCACCGGGGTGTTCTCGATTGCATCCAGAAATGCCCGCGGACCTCGGTATCGGCGCATCATGGCTGCAAACTCCGCTGACCCCACGCCCTCCGCACATTCGCCAAGAATCAGGATGGTTCCACCCGGCTTCAAAATATGCTGCACCGCGGTGATGCCCTTGATGGTTTGATAGAAGGTCAGGTCCAGCGGATAGCCGGCGGCCGAGGTGATCACGGCATCCACCGGCTCCGGCAGATATTCAACAGAGGAGTTTCGCAGAAATTCGACTCCGGCGGCATGGGCCGCGACCGGTTCGCCGGCAAACACGCCGGAGATTTCCCGCGTCCGGGTCAAAGTCACGTCCAGCATAAAGTCGTGACGCGCCATGCGAGCCACTTCCAGCAGCTCGGCATGCAGCGGGTTGTCGCGGATGGATCCCTCCGTCGCGCGCTTCTCCCGCATGAATCGCGGCGAATGAATCACCTTGATGGTTTCCTGTGCAGCTAGTCCCGGAGCAACCAGCTTGCGTCCGCCAGAAAATCCCAGCATCAGGTGCTGCTCAATAAATCCCAGGGTGATGTGCAGGTCGGCCCCCATGAAGCGCTCATCAATATAGACCGGAGTTCCCTGCTGCGTGGTGCCCACAAAGCGATGGAGTTCTCGATCCCTCGCATCGTGATTGGCGATATCGTAGGTCGAAGCAATCTTTTCTCCCAGAATGGTGCGCAACTCATCCTCGGTCGCTCCGCGATGCAGGCCGGTGGCGATGCAGATGGTTACGTTCTCCCGTGGAATGCCGGCGCGATGCAGCCGCTCGAGCACAGGAGGCAGCGTGATCGGGTTGGGAGCGGGACGGGTAATGTCGCAGACTGAGATGGCTGCGGTTTTCTTTCCGCGCGCCAGCTCGATCAACGGCAAGCCGGCCACAGGAGCATCGAGCGCCGTCGCCAAAGCCTTCTCTACATTCGACAACGGAGGCGCGGAATGCACCTTGACAACGTGATAACGAGGCCCGTCAGGTAGCTCGAGCGACAATCCCTGATTGCCGAATGCGATCTGGACGTTCATGGGTTTGTTCTCTCCGTCGTTTCGCGTTGGCGGGACTGTCGCTATCCGGTGACGGCGTGCGGGCTGCGCAACGTGATCAGGGTCAGCTCCGGGCGGCAATCAAATCGAAACGGTACGCCAACGGCTCCAATGCCGCGGTTCACATACAACTGCAAGTCATTCTTCAGATGAAAGAGTCCTTCAATATACTTTCGTCCGTACGGAGGAGTGTACAAAGCGCCGATGAAAGGAACCCTCACCTGCCCACCGTGCGTGTGACCGGAAAGCATCAGGTCGACACCCCCGTGTTTCACTACGGTGTCCGCGTAATCGGGCTCATGTCCCATCAGGATGACCGGTTCATTCTCGGCCTGCAACTTGCGCGGCGCTGCCAGGTGCAGGTCTGGATGGCTTTTACCGACGTCCTTGACTCCGCCAATCCACAACCGCGCCCCGTCGCGTTCAAACGGTACATTTGCGTTCGCCAGGACCGGCAGGCCGTGGACTTTGAGCGCGTCCGTAACAATTTCCGCGCCCACCGTGACGTCGTGATTGCCCAGCACGCACCACCGCTGCCCGCATTGGATCCCGGACAAAATCTCAGCGCAAGGGTAGCTGCTCTTCGCCCCGAAGTCTGTCGGCATCGGCCCTTCGCTGACGTAATCGCCCGTCAACAGCACAATGTCCGGCGCCAGGCGATTCACTTCCGCCACCACATGCCGGGCAAACGACGGCTCCGTGTATTGCTCATAGTGGATATCGGAAATCTGGGCGATTCGCAACCCATCCAGCGCAGGAGATAGTCGCTTCAGCTCAATCGTGCGGTGTGTGATTTCCAGATGATGGCGTTCAAATTCCCCGGAATACGCCAGCAGGCCGGCCGCACCCAGTCCTGAGAGCTGAAGAAAGCGCCGTCTGGTGATGAAATGTTTGGATTCTTCAGACACCCTCTAAGGATAAAGCATCGCGGCATGATTCCCACCTTGAAAGAATGTGCCACGCCCAGTCGGAAGCCGCGCATTCAGGCTGTCTTCACGTTGCGGTGCTACACCGGAGACAAGGAGATAACAATGAACACTCAGTTGATTTCAGGAAAAAGCAAAGTTCCGGTGCGGTCAGCCCTTTTATTTGCTGCGTCGGTATTGCTTCTCAGCGGCGCTTCATTCGCCGCAAAGAGCCACACAAAATTAACCCAGGAACAAGCAAAGCAAATTGCTCTGAAGAAGGAAGCCGGGACTGTTCAGAGCGGAGAGCTTGAAAAAGAAAAGGGACGCTGGATTTACTCATTCGACATCAAGACCGGCGGCCAGATTCACGAAGTGAATGTGGATGCCAACACCGGCGCGGTGGTCGAGGATTCCGTGGAAGATCCAGCCGCGGAAGCCAGAGAGAAGGCCCAGGAAGCCAAACAAGCCAAA
>JAJYBW010000145.1 GCA_021778815.1 Acidobacteriota bacterium
TCGCCTTGGAATTCAGATCCAGTCGACCTCACAGGGATTTGTGCTTTCGAAAACAGTAGAAGGCAGGAAGCTGTTTACGCTGCATGCTTCACGCGCCATCAGCTTTAAAACCGGCGGTCGAGTGCTGCTGCATGATGTCGAGATCGACGTGTACAACCGGCAGAATGACCAGGCAGACACCATCGCGGGAAAAGATTTTGAATACGATAAGGAAAAGCAGATTGTAATTGCCCAGGGCGAGGCGCACATCACGTTACACCCTCCGCCGTCGACTCATCCTGGAGCTGCGAAGAATGCGGAAGAGCAAATTATCCACGTCACAACGCACGGCCTGGTGTTCAATCAAGAAACGGGCGAGGCGACTTGCAATGGAGAAGTGGATTTTCTGTACTCAAAGTCTACGGGCAAGGCGCTAGGGGCACAATATTTCTCCAAGACCGGGCAGTTGATTCTGGAATCGCAAGTTGTGCTGACCACCGAGATGCAGAATCGATCTGCGGTCGTGCATGCTGCGCATGCGATCTATGATCGAGAATCGGCGCAGGTGCACATGGTGCAGCCGCGGTATGTTTCGACCGGAACCAAGGGGGATCAGCATGGAAGCTCGGGTGCAGCGACGGTGTATTTGCGCCCGGATGGATCGGCAGAACGGATGGAGGCGCAGGGTTCGGTCGAGATTGCCTCGGCAGACGGAACGGGTGTTCGTTCTGCGTCGATGCGAGTGGATCTGGACGACGCGAATCAGCCCCAGAAGGCGCGTTTTTTTGGCGGGGTGGCACTGACGCAGAATCAACCGACGCAGCAAACTGTGGGTACCGGCCGGGATGCGGTAGTCGACTTTGACGGCAACGGTCACGCGAAGCTGGTCACGCTGGACGGGGATGTGAACTTCCGGCAGCAGATCAACGCGGACAAAAACGACCTGCATCGCACGCTGGCGGCAAGCCATCTGGTGCTTCATCTGAAACCCGCGCAGCCGAATCAGAAAGATGCGAAGGGGCAGAGCGCGCAAACGCAATTGCAGCAGGCAGAGGCGAGCGGCGGCACCGTATTTACTTCGCAGAATACGGTCGAGGGTCATCCTGCGCAGGCAACTAGCCTGGCAGCGCGGGACATGAAGGCAACATTTGCGCCCGGGAATGAAATGCAGCATCTGGACGGTGTCGGACAGACTCGCATTCGCATGGTGGCGCTGAACGGCGACGTCGATACAAGTACCGGAGATATGCTGGCGGTTGATTTCCTGACGGGCATGCCAAACACAGCCGCTGCGCGGCACGGCGGAGCGAATGCAACCAACGGTCAATCGATACGAACGGCGGTGCAGACGGGGAATGTGGTGTTGCGGCAAGTCTATGCAAAAAAGACAAGCGCAACCAGCGGTTTGGGGAGTGCGCAAAACTCGACGGCGACCGCCGCGCGAGTGGATTATAACGGGGCAACCGACACCGTAACGCTGACGGGAAAACCGGTGTTCCGCGACGACACTCTGGAGATGACTGCGGAGAAATTTACCGTGGAGCGCGCCGCCGGTAACATGGTAGCGACAGGCTCGGTGCAGACTACGGTTCGGTCGAGCAAGGTAACGGGGTCGGGGGGACTGTTGAGCGGCAACCAGGCGACGCACGTGATCGCTCGCCAGGCACAAGTGCTGCATGATTCGCAGAAGGCCATCTTCACCGGTCAGGCGCGGCTGTGGCAGGGCGCAAATTCGGTGGAGGCTCCGGTGATTGAGTTGTCGCAGAAGATGCAGACACTGACGGCATATGGCACGGAATCCTGTGCGCAATGCGTGCATACGACGTTTCTCGGCCTGGCTGCACTGGGTCAGTCGGCAGAACTCGCGCAATCAGGCAAGCCGAAGACGGTAAAACCTGGTGGCCGGGCGGGCGGAAATGGCAGTCGTGGACCCGCGACGTATCGTGTGTTGAGCCGGCGGCTGCTGTATTCCGATGCGGAGCGCGAGGCGACGTTCTCTGATCAAGTAGAAGCCATCAGTTCCAGCGGCAATATTTTTGCCGACCGCGCGGAAGTTTTCCTGACGGCGGCGAATTCTCATTCTCAGTCAAGGTCAGTGGTTGCATCAGTGGACGCCGCAAATAAAACGTCGCCCCACAGCAACAATTCAGTGCAATCCTCCGTTGAAAGGATTGTGGCCACGGGACACGTGGTGGTGGAGCAGCCGGGACGGCGCGGAACCGGTACGCGGCTGGTATATATGGCGAGTGACGGACAATTTTTGCTGACCGGAGACGGCGCCCATCCGCCCCAGGTAGTGGACTCGATACAGGGCACGGTCACGGGTGAGGTTCTAGCATTTTCTTCTCAGACACAGGCGATAATGGTAAGTGGAAGCCCCAACGATACGGCGGTGACTAAAACTCGGGTGCAGAAAAAATAATGCAGCGATTGACAACCGACCAGCTGGCGAAAAACTATCGGGGACGGCAGGTCGTGCGAGGCGTGAGCCTCGAAATCCACAAAGGCGAAGTGGTCGGCCTGCTGGGCCCGAATGGTGCGGGCAAGACCACAACCTTCTACATGATTGTTGGTCTGGTTGAACCCGATGCGGGACGCGTGCTGGTGGGCGATCGAGACATTACGCGGCTGCCAATGTATCTGCGGGCGCGGAATTTCGGCATCAGTTATCTGCCGCAGGAGCCGTCGGTTTTCCGCAAGCTGACCGTAGAAGAAAATATTCTGGCAGTTCTGGAAGTGCAGCCCGGCGGGTGGCAGCAGCGGCGGGCTCGCATGGAACGCCTGATTGAGCAGTTGAGCCTGGGACATGTCCGCAAGACGCGCGGGTATGCGCTCTCTGGCGGGGAACGTCGACGGGTGGAGATTGCCCGGTGCCTTTCGATTGAGCCCAATTTTATTTTGCTGGACGAGCCTTTTTCCGGGATCGATCCGATCGCGGTGCATGACTTGCAGGACATTATTTTCGATCTGAAGGCCAGCGGGTACGGTGTTCTAATCACCGACCACAACGTGCGCGAGACGCTTACGGTGACCGACCGGGCCTACATCATCAACGAGGGCAAGATTTTCCGGACCGGCACGCCGGAAGAGCTGGGTCAGGACCCGGAAGTGCGACGAGTGTACCTGGGCGAAGGCTTCACTTTGAATTAGAAGGGCAATGCTGCGAGCGTACCGTCATGGGGACCACCTGAAAGGTTTGGAGTCGAATGAGGTCGCAAAATGGCAGAGCGTTCGTTCTTCTCGCGGCAATATTATTATTCGCGCCACAAGCCATCCGTGCCCAAATGCCGGACGGATTTTCCTGGGTCAATCTTGAATCCGACAAAACGACAATGGCGACTGTGCGCCATGCGCTCCACGACACTAGTATCACTGCCATTCGTGAAGTAGGCGTTGAAAATGGCTTTGCTCTGGTGATGGCAGCTTCCAGGGAGAGCGGCGCGCCAACTCCTGACTTCGATTCCTGGACTATCTACAGTATTTCCCTGACAACAG
Organism: Acidobacteriota bacterium; assembly: GCA_021778815.1. Taxonomy (GTDB): domain Bacteria; phylum Acidobacteriota; class Terriglobia; order Terriglobales; family Acidobacteriaceae; genus JAKAAZ01. Next base: position 3,475 of record JAJYBW010000145.1, read on the forward strand.
GCATGTCTCGCTTGCTGGTCTTTGGCTATGGCGTGAGGTTATTGGATTGGATCGGACCCAACTCTTCCGAGTTGGCAATCACCTATTACAGTTGCTGGGAGTGTGAGGCGAGCAAGATCTTTACGACACTCCACTTCAAGAATGGCATCGGATGGATGGCGCGGTGGCCCAGCAGTAGTAGGGAGAGCGTCGGTTATCCGCAGCCGGGAGTAGTTGTGTCATACGGAGATGCAGGAGAGCCGTATGACGATGATGAAGTAGATCAGGTTTTCGGGATCGTCTCGCGGCCAAATGGAGAGTTTGCGGTAGGAAGTTGGTTTCACTCTCTGGATACTAAAACCGGAAAGGTTACCGACGACGTTGCTCGCTATTCAATCGATCCCAAAACAGGGCAGGATCAGGTCGCGGTTTTGAGAGGTTTTTCGGCGCGAGAGTTGGAGCGGCAGATTTGCACCGCTTCCGATGTTCAAATCGAGCCAAAGGTCGGACAGGACTCGAAATCATGCCGTCGAGTTTTGAGCAAGCAAAAGGCGACTGCCAACTAGATTGCTGTGATCGCAAGATTGAAGATCGAACCCCAGTTCTGTAGAACCGCTGCAAGCAATTTGCGTGCAAATTTTGCAAATATAAGATTATAAAATAGATAGAGGCTGATTTTGGGGCTCAGGCGCAATTGGCCCAGCCAGCCCCATGTAGACTGGATTTAACCCCCGACGTTCGATTGGAAACGCTTTATGGCTCTGCTTCAACCCCGGCTGAATTTGAAGGTTTCGCAGAAGCAGATCCTGACCCCGGGCCTGGTTCAGATGGTCAGCTTGCTGGCCCTGAACAAGCAGGAACTGAAGGAGATGATCGACGCGGAGCTTCTCGAGAATCCGGTTCTCGAGGAATTGGAAGAGGCGGTTCCGCTGGCGGAGGAAATTCGCACTCCGGAAGAAGCGGCTCCCGCGGGTGAGGAAAAAGCTGAAGAGAAAGATCCGTTTGACGAGATCGACTTTGGCTCCTACTTTCAGGACTACCTGGACCCCGGCTACCGCACCCCGCAGAGCACCGAAATCAACGAGAAGCCCTCATTCGAGAATTTTCTCTCCAAGCCGACAACCCTGACCGATCATTTGATGTGGCAACTGGGTTCGCTGCATTTGACGGAGGGTGTGCGGGAAGCCGCCGAGTTGATCATCGGCAACCTGGACGAAGATGGATACCTGACTGCCAGCGATGACGAACTGCTGGCCGTCCTGGCGCAGCAAGTTCCCCAGCAGCAGGGAATGGTTGCGATTGGCGCGGTCGCTGCTAACTCCAATGGACATCGACCACTCGTCGATTCGCAGCCTGAAGACGGAGTTGCGGTGTTGAACGGAGCTGCGCTCAGCAATGGTGTTTTGCATGGGTTGGAAGCCGCCGTCGACAAAGGCAAGCCTGAAACCAATGGGCACAAGCCTGCGACAGAATATCCGCTAGCGTTGAAACGCGACCTGCAAGAAGCGCTGCACATTGTGCGAAGGTTTGATCCGGTCGGGATTGCCGCACGCGATCTGCGCGAATGCCTGTTGACGCAATTGGACGTGCGAACCCAGCAGGCGGGTGATTTGGCGGAGGGAATTAGTCTGGCCGCAGCCGCAGCGCCCGATGAAGATGGGGAGTTTGAAGTCGATTCGCAGTCTGGCGTAGTGGCAACCGTCCTGAGCGAGGCGGATCGCGTTTCGGCGGAGCGAATTCGATCGGAAGCGTGCTCGGTAATGGCGCTGGCGCGGCGAATTATCGACGAGTTTTTGCCGAATCTGCTGAAGCGCGATATCCGTGAGCTCTCCCGCTTTACTGGCAGTCCACAACCCAGGGTACAACTGGCCATCGAGTCGATTCGGGGACTGGATCCGAAACCGGGTCAGCGTTACAACCGCGAGCAGGTGAGGCTGATTGAACCCGATGTAGCCTTCCAGAAGCGCGACGAAGACTACGTCATCCTGATCAACGATGAAGAGATGCCCACCCTGCGGCTGAACCAGGGATATCGCCGCATGTTGAGCCAGGAGGGCACGGAACGTGAAGTCAAGGATTATGTAAAAGAGCGATACCGCTCCGCAATTCAGCTAATGCGCAACATCGAGCAGCGGAAGAATACAATCGTTCGCACCTGCGAAGTGATTGTGCGACGACAGCGAGAATTTCTGGAGGAAGGCGTCGACTCATTAAAGCCGATGATGATTAAAGACGTGGCGGAAGAGATTGGTGTACATGCCTCCACGGTGAGCCGAGCGGTTGCCAACAAATATGTGCACACGCCGCAGGGAGTGTTCGAGTTGCGCTTCTTTTTCTCTGAGGGCGTGAACGGGCCGGAAGGATCGGATACGCCGCTGCTGCTGCTGAAGCGCAAGGTGAAGAAGATGATTGAGGAAGAAGATTCCAGCAAGCCGCTGACGGATGATGCCATTGCGCACCTGCTGCAGTCGCAGGGAATTGCGGTGAATCGCCGCACGGTGGCGAAATACCGAGAAGACATGGGAATCCCCAGCACCCACCAGCGTCGCGTGCGCATCTGAGTGAGTAGATGAATCAATAGAGACGAGACTTGGGAGGAATGCGGATGGACTCCGAACTAACTGGAAGAAACGTGAAGGTCACCAAAGACCTGCGGGCCATGGCAGACGAAAGCCTGGACCGAATTGAGAAGATTGTGGGCCGAGGCGCGAGTGCCCGCATTATTTTTCGTTCCCAGAAACATGTATCGATCGCAGAAGTCACCGTGATTGCGCGGCAACACACCGTAGTGGGAGTGGCCGAGGCGCCAGACCTGACGATCGCTTTGCGCACTGCGCTCGAAAAGACGGAGAAGCAGGCGATTCGCTGGAGGAAAAGCAAGGTTGAGAAAAAGCGGCAGGCCAAGCCGATCAGCGCCGTACTGTCGGAGGTTCCCGAAGAAATAATTGCGCCTAAGGGAGCGGCGGCGATAGCTCGCAAAAACGGGAGCGCGACATCGCCGGGGAAGAGAAAACCTTCTGGAGTTCACATTGTTCCTGCGCCGGAGGCGATGGCGCTGCGGCCCATGACCATTGAAGAAGCCGTGAAGGAAGCCGAAGCCGGCGATCACCAGGTATTTGTGTTTCGTGATCTGGCGGGGGATTTGAAAGTGCTGCATTGCGCGGGCGACGGATTGGTGCGGCTGACCGAAGTGTCGTAAGCGAGTTGCGCCTCGAACAAATTCTCTGGTTCTACGTTATGGTTTGACCGTACAATTTTGGCTCACCCTCTCTGCACAGCAAAACGCTGATGCGGAGTGGAAGAGGACCGATGACGGGGACTGTTAAAAAACGACAATCCAAGCGAAATACGGCTGTGGCGCGCGGAAAGAAATTGACAGCGGATGGCGACGGAATTGTCGCATCGCTTGCGCGGCGGGGTCGAAGCGACGAAGCCAAACGACCGCTGGCTGAGAACGAACTTGTCATCGTAACAGGCATGTCGGGTTCAGGGAAACTATCGGCGCTGAAGGCGTTCGAAGACCTGGGCTATTATTCTGTCGACAATTTACCGATCGATCTGATTCCAGCGTTCGCCGATTTGATCCGCCAATCTCCTGAGACAAACCGCGCCGCACTGGTCATCGATGTGCGGGAGGGTTCTCATCTCGATCGGTTCCCGGAGATCCTACGCAAGGTGCGAAGGACGACTTCGACACGGCTGCTGTTTCTGGAGGCGTCGGAGGAGGCGCTCCTGCGCCGGTTTTCAGAAACGCGACGGCCCCATCCACTGGGTCGCATCGATACTATTCGACGCTCGATTCAGTCGGAGCGGAAATTGCTGGAGCCGCTGCGCAACATTGCGGACGTGTGCATCGACACGACGAATTTTAATGTGCATGAATTGCGCGCTCATATCAACGGGCTGTTTCAACCGGAGAGCGGCGAGAAAAACCTGCTGATTTCGTCGATCAGTTTCGGTTACAAAAACGGAGTGCCGCAGGAAGCTGATCTGGTTTTCGACGTGCGCTTCCTGCCCAACCCGCATTTCATTCCGGAATTTCGTCCGCTGACCGGCCAGGATGAAAAGGTGGTGCGCTACATCAATCGTTTCCCGGAGACAAAGGAATTTATTCAGAAGGTCCACGACCTGCTTTTGTTTTTGCTGCCGCATTATGTGCAGGAAGGCAAGAGCTATCTGAGTGTTGCGTTCGGGTGTACGGGAGGTCAGCATCGCTCGGTGATGATCGCCGAAAAAATGCAGGCGCTGCTGCAGGCCGATGGCTACCAGGTGAAATGCCTTCATCGCGACATGCCGAGATAAGCGGCAATCACTCACCTCCTTCGAGAACCGCGCCGTCATTCCAGGAAAACTCGACATTGCCGCCTCCCAAGTAGATGAACGAGTTCCATTCCTCGAGAAAGAACCTGTACAAAGAAGAATTTTGTGGGAGTACCGGAATTAGTCGATCAAGTCCAGAATTTTGCCCGATTTTGACGGAGTCTCCGTCAACGTTGAGGGGTACGCCATCGGGGACGAACGGGTAACGTGGATCGGGAGGTTCAATGAAAAATAGACATGGCGAACCTAGTCTTAATGTTCCACGGCGATACCGCTCGCGGTCGGGGTCGCCATGTTCACTAACATGCAACTCCATTTCTACGGCGAGAGAAAGACCAACAAAATCCATGCCAATGTTTCGAATCTTGGCGTCATGAAATCCGTTTGGTAGTTTTTTCTCGATTTCTTCAAAGGTCATTCCCAACTCCTCCATGTAGTCTAAGCGTCCGCGCGATTTCATTTGATCTACATTAACTGCACTGCATCAACATCTACGGTGATGTGACGGCGGGGAATTTCTGCCGAATCGGCGAAGGCGAGCATCTGGCGAACCGCGGCGGCAAGCTGTTTGCGTGACGATGCTTTCAAAATCAAATGAAATCGATGGATGCGCT
>JAJYBW010000146.1 GCA_021778815.1 Acidobacteriota bacterium
ACGGAACGCGATATGATCGCAAACGGGTATGGCAACTGTAACCACCACGCCGTCGGGCCGATGGGAAGCCGTCGAACATCTCGTCACCAGCTTGCGGGGCGGGGATGTGCGCGCTTTGGCGCGGGCGATCTCGCTGGTAGAAAATGACGCACCGGCTGCGGCAGCCGTTTTGTCGGCATGTTTTCCATATACGGGGCAGGCATTGCGGATTGGACTGACCGGTGCTCCTGGGTCGGGGAAAAGCACGCTGGTGGATCGGCTGGCGGCATATTATCGCGCGGAGCAGGAGACCGTCGGCATTGTGGCGGTGGATCCGACCAGCCCTTTTACGGGCGGTGCGATCCTGGGCGATCGAATTCGCATGCAGAGCCACCACGCCGATCCGGGGCTTTACATTCGCAGCATGGCCACGCGGGGATTTCTTGGAGGATTGGCGTCGACGACGGCGGATATTGCTTCCGTGGTGGAGGCGAGCGGCAAGACGCGCCTGCTGATTGAAACGGTCGGCGTGGGTCAGGATGAAGTGGATATTGTGCGGCTGGCGGATGTGACGGTCGTGGTACTGGTGCCCGGACTTGGCGATGATGTGCAGAGCATCAAGGCGGGGATTCTGGAGATCGCGGATATTTTTGTGGTGAACAAAAGCGATCGTGAGGGTGCCGACCGGGTGGAACGGGAAATACGTGCCATGCAATCGCTGGGCGGCCATGGAAAGGGATGGGTGCCTCCAGTGGTGCGGACCGTCGCCACCACAGGAGAAGGAACTGCGGCTTTGGCGGAGGCGATTGATCGCTGCGTCGATTCGTTTCGCAAGGCCGGCAAGCTGGAAGAGAAGAGAACGGCTGCGTGGCAGGCTCGGCTAGTGGAAATGATTCGCCAGAAATTGGTGCGAGAGCTGGTGCGGCATCGGCTGGGAAGGGCTGAGCTGGAATCGCACGCACGGGCGGTGGCGGCGCGGCAGGAAGATCCATATCGGCTGGTGGACGGACTGGTGCGGGGACTGCTGGATTTGCACCGCGACGATGGCAGCGTCTAACAAGTTGGGGGAACGGCGCGGCAAGAGAAAGACTCGGCGCCGGAAAGGTTGAACATTAGGACCATGTTTCATATTGATCATCTTGGAATTGCAGTGAGCGATTTGCGACAGGCATGCAACTTTTATGAGTTGCTGGGGATGCCGGTAGGACCGGTGGAAGTGGTGGACCACGAACAGGTGCGTGCGGTGATGGTGCAGGCTGGCGAGAGCCGTATCGAGTTGCTGGAGCCGACGTCGCCGGAGTCTGTGATTGGCCGGTTCATCGAACGCCGCGGCGAGGGAATGCACCACGTTGCACTGCATGTGGATGATATTGAGGATGTGTTTGCGGAGATGAAATGCGCGGGGATGCGGCTGGTCTCGGATGAATTGAAGATCGGCGCAGGCGGGCATGTGTATTTCTTCGTGCATCCTTCCAGCACGGGGGGCGTATTGGTGGAGATTTGCCAGAATGCCGACGCGGATGTCGCAATCTGATGCTGCTGCTCGTTGTCGACACGGCTGGACCTAAGGGCGGAGTGTTGCTGGCTCGAATCAGCGAGAACAAAAAAGATGAAGACCCAGGGGTGGAAATTCTGGGCGAGATTGAATTGCATCCGCGCCAGTTTTCGGCGGAGCTAATCCCGGCAATTGCCGAATTGCTTGGGGCGAATCAACGTCGGTTGTCGGATGTAGACGCGTTCGCGGTGGTCTCCGGACCAGGATCGTTCACCGGGCTGCGAGTGGGTTTAAGCGCTGTGAAGGCGATCGCAGAAGCCACCGGAAAACCGATCCTGACCTTATCGCACCTGGCAATCCTGGCTTCCATTGCGGCTAAACTTCCGTCCAGCGAGATGGCCGATGCGGCGATGCAGATTGTGCTCGATGCGGGGCGGGGGGAGTTCTATTATGGTTTCTATCGAGACGAGGGAAAGACGCGAGTGGCGGAGTCATTTGAAGCGCTAGAAGCACTGACTGAAAAAATTAAGCAACAGCCAGGGTGGGTGATTGTTGCTGGGACATCCGTGAAGACGGCATTCCAATCCGCCGCTGGTACGAGGCTGCGCGAGGTGCCGTCGCCGTCGGTGCGAGATGCGCTGCCGCTGGCCGTGGAGGAATGGCGAGCGAGGCGGTTTCATGACCCGCTCGACGTCGACGCGAACTATCTGCGACGCTCGGACGCGGTGGTGGTGGTCCGGACAAAGGCGGGGCCCGTCGCGCATGCGGAGGATGTGCCGTCATGACACCTAAGCAAGTTCCGGCGACGGCTCAGGGCGTCGTCGTTCGACGGGCGGAGATGAAAGAGGCCGAGGCCGTCTTGAAATCCGTATTGAATTTGGCGAGAGCTTCGGCTACAGCGGCGCATTGGTCGCGGGCGGCTTTTCATCCCTATTTGTCGACCGACGAAGCCGGCGGCGCTCTACAGGCAAAGGCCATGTTTCTTGCCTGCACCGATCCAGCCAAGTGCGCGACGGAGGCGGGTGGGAGTCATACCCCAATCGCCACGGTGGACGGGATTGTTGGCTTCGCGGCTTTTTCCACCATTATGACCGTGGGGGTGGGGGAATCCACGCTGGAGAATATGGCTGTGGCTATTCCGTGGCAGCGGCAGGGGATTGGCTGTCGGCTGCTGAAGGCCGGGTTGCACTGGTGTCGCGCGCATGCTGCCGGGACGGTATTTTTGGAAGTGCGAGCCTCCAACCGGGCGGCTGTCGCGCTGTATGAAAGGGCTGGGTTTTCGGCCGTGGGGAACCGACCTGGATACTACCGCGATCCGGCGGAAGATGGGCTTCAGATGCAGAAATCCCTGGGTCGCGCCGCCCGGGCAGGTTGAATTTTATCCTGTTGAAATCTCTCGATTGCATCCGGAGGACGCGCGTGGTAGTTTGGCTGTCAATACGGAACAAGGAGGTACTTCCTTATGGAAATTTCCGTTGAGGCTTCGCGGTCCGAAGCCACCCCTTTGGGTCGTCTGGTGGAAGAGCACCGGCACTATTCCCAAAAATTAGAGGCCATATTGGCCCAGCCTTATCTGAGTGACACCGAGCAGATAGAAGCCGCGCGACTGAAAAAGCTAAAACTGAAATTGAAAGATCAGATGGCAGGATTCGCGCGTACCGCTCCATCGACGTAGTACGACGAGAAACATGCGCCCGTTAGGATTATCTCGGCGAACCGTATAATCTGTTCTACGCAATGGTTCGAGACGGTTACTTCTACGGGTTAGGTTTCGGGGCGGTGGGTGTCCTTGTATGGGTCGCCACGCATTTATTGTTGCTGACAGCGATTCCCATACTGTTGGCCGCGTTCTTCCTGTGGTTCTTTCGCGATCCGGAGCGCGCCATTCCGGAAGCCCCGGGACTGATCGTCTCTCCTGCCGACGGCAAAGTCACCCTGATCGAAACCGTGGAGACAGCCGCGGGCCTGCAGCGCCGTATCAGCATCTTTCTGAACGTATTCAATGTTCACGTCAACCGTGCCCCGATCGCAGGGAATATCCAGCGGATCGATTATCAAAAAGGCAAATATCTGAACGCGATGAACCCGGAGTCGGCGGTTGCGAATGAACGCAACTATGTCGAAGTTGCGGGCGAATTGTGCACGGTGTCGTTTACCCAGATTGCCGGGCTGCTGGCGCGTCGCATCGTCTTCCAGAAGAAGGTAGGGGACTGGGTGCATCGCGGGGAGAGAGTGGGGCTGATCAAGTTTGGTTCCCGCGTGGATGTGGTGTTTCCCGTTTCCTGCGAGGTTCAGGTGAGAGTGGGGCAACATGTTGCGGGCGGGGCGTCCATTCTCGCCATCATGCCCGCGAGCGATATCGAAGATGAGTTGATGGCAAGCGTTTCTTCCGATGAAGCTCCATTCGGATTGGTCACGGAGCCGGTTCGATGAGCGAAGTTGACAACCGGAAGCGCAGGCCGGCGCGCCGCGGCATGTACATTCTTCCGTCGATATTCACCGCAGGAACCATCGGGGCAGGGTTCTACGCAATTATGCAGAGCCTGCAGGCTTCGGCGCTGGAACCGCATCACTTTGATTACGCGGCGTTGGCCATTGGGCTGGCGATTCCGTTCGATGGGTTGGATGGCCGCATCGCCCGCATGACAAACACTGCGTCCGATTTTGGCAAGGAACTGGATTCGCTGGCTGACGTGATTACGTTTGGCGTGGCGCCGAGCATTCTGGCATACAGCTGGGGTTTCCGCATGCTGCCGCCCACGATGGATCCGGTGCTGCGGCATAAGCTGCTGCAGGTAGGCGCGGTGGTTTGCTTTCTATTTCTGATCTGCGGGGCCTGTCGATTGGCGCGATTCAACACCAGCGCCGATGCGAAGCCAAAAAACCCTGGCCGCCCCGATCGAAAATACTTTGTCGGGATGCCTATCCCGGCTGCGGCAGGCGTGATTGCGGCGTGTGTTCACTGTTTTCTGGGGACGCCCGTCTTTAGCGCGGCCGCCGCAGGGGTTTGGATTGGCCTGATCGGGCTGGTGGGATTCCTGATGGTCAGCACCTGGCGTTTTTGGAGCGGCAAAGAGATTACGCTGACCCATCGCCATCCTTTTCAATTGCTGGTGCTGATCGGCGCGGCGGTTTCGGTACTCCTGTTGTTTTCCCAGGTGTTACTGATGGTGATCGCGTTGGGTTATATGTTTTCCGGATTGGTGGCGCGGGCAGCCTATTCCTGGACGTCGCGGCGTCGGCGAATTCCGAAACCGGATGGAACAGTGTCTCGTCCCACGATCGACCCAAGCTAAGCTGGACCTAGTTGTCTAAGGCTGCTTTCGGGCTAAAACTATATAGGGGATGCATGTCAGACAAGTCGCTAAGAATTGCGTTGGTGGGTGCAGGTACTTTGCTGGGCAAGGCCCTGAGCGACGAGCTGGTTGTGTCCGCGTTTGCCGCCTCGGAGATACGCCTTCTTGACGATGATGAGGATGTCCAGGGCAAGCTGGCAGCGGTGGATGATGAAATTACTCTGATCCAGCGAATCGAGCCGGATTCCTTCGATGGATGCGATTTTGTATTTTTCGCGTGCGATCCCGCGATTACTAGAAAGCATCTGCGGCAGGCGTTGAAGGGCGGGGCTTGCCTTATCGATCTGAGCGGAGAACTGGAGAAGGCGCCCGATGTCCTGGTTCGCGCGCCCTGGGTCCCTGCGCGACCTGCCGGCGATGCAACTCCGGGAGAGCGAGGATTGGCGAAGACGTCGACGCCGGACCTTGACACTCGTGCCGTGGTTTCCGCGCATCCGGTGGCCGTGCTGCTGGCGATGCTGGCGGCGCGAAGTCAGAAGGTGGGCCCTTTACATGGCTTGTGGGCGACGCTGTTGCAGCCGGCGTCCGAGTATGGACATGCGGCGCTGGAAGAATTGCATCAGCAAACCGCGAACCTGCTTTCCTTCCAGCCGCTGCCGACGGAAGTTTTTGGCGGACAGACCGCATTCACATTAGCGATTTCATTCGATGCGGCGGGGCAGGCGGCACTCTTTACGGCCGCCGACAAAATTCGTCGACACTATGCGAAGATTTCTTCTGTTCCGGCCTCGTCGCTGGCACTGCAGGTGATTCAGGTTCCGGTGTTTCACGGATACGCACTTTCGGTTTCGGTGGAGTTTCCGCACCCTGTAGCGGCGGGCGCATTGGCCAAGGCGCTGGCGGGTTCTCATGTGCGCATTGTGGCGGACGCAACCTCGTTTCCTGGCAATGTGCAGGCGGTGGAGGAGCAGGAACCGCAGGTCCTGGTGCAACCGGTGTTTCCTCCATCGGAGGCTGATGCGGTTGCAGAGAGCGGTTCGAAAGATTCGTCCGCTAAAGAGAACCTCCCCAGGGAGACGAACCGTTTCTGGCTGTGGATTGTCGCCGACAACCTGAAGTTCGCGGCGCAAAATGCCATTGCCTGCGCGGTCGAATTGAACCGGCTGCGACCTCGCGGAAAAGTGCAATAAAAACCAGAGGGGATGCAGAATGATCCGAAGTCGCGCCTTCAGCAGGGACGCATGGCGGTCGATCTTCGCCCGCGGCTGCGCTCTGATTCTCGCGCATGTTTTTGTCATGGCCGGCTCGGGACAAACAACTTCGTCCCCTTCAATGTTGCCCGCAGGATTGCCGGCCGTGCTGACGATGAGCAACGGCGCCAAAGTGACCACACCGGATCAATGGCACCTTCGCAGAGCCGAACTGCTACAGATGTTTACCCAGCAGGAATACGGCGTCGCTCCGTCTCGCCCGAAGTCCATGCGTTTCGTGGTTGTCGATGACACCGGCAACGCGCTCGGAGGGTTGGCTAGGCGCAAGCAGGTGAGGATTTTGTTGAAGGGAACTGAGAGCGGACCGAAACTGGATCTACTGCTTTATATCCCCAACCAGACGTATCGTCCTCCGGTCTTTCTGGGGTTGAATTTCTGGGGCAATGAAACCGTCAATGCCGATCCTGGCATTTTGATTTCTTCCCGCTGGACGCAGAGCGCGGAAAACCATCCACCGGACCCGAACACCGCCGCGTGCCTGAAGGACCATCATGCCACACCTGCCTGTCGAGGCGTTGCCGCTGACAAATGGCCGATCGAGACCATTCTGCAGCGGGGATATGCGGTCGCGACGGTATTCCGCGCCGATGTCGATCCTGACTACGCGGGAAGCTATCACGACAGCCTGAAAGTCTTCTATCCGCAGTTACAAGGCCGCGGCGATAACTTCTCGACGATTGGGGCGTGGGCGTGGGCATTGCGGCGGATCCAGGATTATCTTGAGACGGACGGTGATGTCGATGCATCGAGGGTCGCGGTCTTCGGCTGGTCGCGCCTGGGCAAAGCGGCTCTGTGGGCGGCGGCGCAGGACCCGCGGTTTGCCATGGCCATCAGCGATGACTCTGGCGCGGGAGGCGCAAAGCTGTTCCGCCGGGACAAGGGCGAGACCATTCGCGACCTGAATACTGTCTTTCCCGACTGGTTCTGCAAAAACTTCAAGCAATACGACGGCCAGGATCGTACGCTGCCTTTTGACCAGCACATGTTGATCGCGTTGATTGCTCCGCGACCGGTCTATATTGCCAGTGCCATCGACGATCACTGGGCCGATCCTGAAGGGGAGTTTCTCTCCGGCGTCGCTGCTACGCCGGTCTACAAGCTACTCGGCACCGATGGCTTGCCTGCCAGCGAGTGGCCGCAGGTGAATCATCCGGTGACAGGGCAAATTGGCTACCATGTCCGCAGCGGCGGCCATAATATTACGTTCTACGATTGGGCGCAGTACCTGAACTTTGCAGACATGCATTTGAAGGAATCACGGCGGACGGGGAACCCGGCGCAGCGAAACGGGACCGCAAAGTGAAGCGCAGTACATGGTATGAGGAGCAATATGCAGACACCTAGAAGAGACTTGCTGAAACTTGCCGGCGGCGGGATGGCCGCATCTCTGATGAGCGCAAATCCATTGCGGGCGGCTGATTCTGACAGAGTGGTGGGCGCCCACATTGCCGGCAGCCTTTTTCCGGTGCGAAGGTTTGGCGCGGTCGGCGATGGAACTACCATCGACACGCCTGCGGTGAATAAGGCGATCGATGCGGCGGCGGCTGCCGGTGGCGGGGTGGTTCACTTCTCGGCGGGAACGTACGCGTGCTATTCCATCCATCTGAAAAGCAATGTGACGCTGTTTCTGGATCAAGGGGCGACGATTCTGGCGGCGCCCAAGCCTGCGGATGGAGCCGCTGGCGGCTATGATGCGGCTGAACCCGATGTGCCCTGGCATGCGTACCAGGATTATGGTCACTCCCACTGGCACAACAGTTTGATCTGGGGCGAGGACCTGCACGATTGCGGCATTGCGGGGCCGGGGCGAATCTGGGGCAAGGGATTGGATCGTGGCTGGGGACGAAATACGTTCGACGAAGAAGACAAGGCGGGGGCCGGAAACAAGTCCATCTCGCTGAAGAATTGCCACAATGTTTTCCTGCAAGATTTTTCGATTCTGCAGGGAGGATGGTTCGCGATCCTGGTGACGGGTGTCGACAACCTGACCATCGACAATTTGACCATCGACACCAATCGAGACGGCATGGATATCGATTGCTGCCGCAATGTTCGGGTGTCGAACTGCACGGTGAATTCTCCATGGGACGATGCCATTGTGCCTAAGAGTTCGTTCGCGCTGGGGTATGCGCGATCCACGGAAAATGTGACGATTTCAAATTGCTACGTGACGGGCACGTACCAGATGGGAAGTCTGCTGGATGGAACGCTGAAGAAATTTACAGGCGCGAAGGATGCTCCTCGCATTGGCCGCATCAAGCTGGGGACGGAATCGAATGGCGGCTTCAAAAACATTTCTGTTTCAAACTGAGATCGG
>JAJYBW010000147.1 GCA_021778815.1 Acidobacteriota bacterium
GCTGGTCCCGCTGCTACCCACACCTGCGGATGGAACTTCCCAATCGCTCGCGGATAAATTGGGACATTTTCAGCACTCTCCGATCACGGGCATTCATCTCTGGTTCGATCGCACGATTACGGATCTTGATCATGCGGTTCTACTCGATACCACGATCCAATGGATGTACAACAAAACGCGATTGCAGCCGCAGCGACGCGCCGAAGACGCCGGCAGTTATCTTGAGCTGGTGGTGAGTGCGTCGACAACGCTGGTGCCGATGTCTCGTCAGGAAATTATTGATCTTGCGCTGCAAGAGCTGGTGGAGTTTTTCCCCGTGGTGCGCGATGCGAAGCTGTTGAAGGCTGCGGTGGTGAAAGAAGTGCGCGCAACCTTTTCTGTTACCCCAGGACTGGATGCGTATCGGCCTGGACCGGTCACGCCGTGGCCGGGAATTTTTCTGGCAGGGGACTGGACGGCAACCAGCTGGCCTTCAACCATGGAAGGGGCAGTACGCAGTGGGAATCTGGCGGCAGAGGCGGTCACCAAAGCCGCAGGAAAACCGCAGGCATTCATGCAGCCGGATTTACCCCCGCAGGGACTGATGCGCCTGTTTTCGTAGGGAAGTTTACCGTCTAGCGGTGTAGAAAAAACACGCCGGTACAGACGCAAACAGCGGCGATCCAGCGGCGTCCGTCGACATTTTCTTTCAGGATCCACTTGGCCGCAAACGCATTGGTGACGAATGTCAGCGCTGCGGACGCGGGCGCAACCAGGCTGACATCTGCCCAACTGAGAGCAAACAACAGCGAAAAAAAACTCAGCGCCATGCACAGGACACCAGAGAAAAAGCGTCCGTTGCTCAATACCGCGAGGATCGCGCCCTTCAGTCCGGAATGGCTGCGGATCACGTCAAAATCGCCAATCTGGCGGATGGCACCGGCGAGCAACACATCGCCCGCGGTGGCCAACAGCACGATGACACCAATCATTGACCAGACAGCCGCTTCGCCAGAGAGATTCATGCCGGCTGGTCTTCTTTCTTCAGAGCCGCCGATTCGCCGGGGCTGGCAGGAAGCGTGATCGCATCCTCAGGGCCATCGTGATTATGATTTGTGTACGAAGGGCCTCGGGTCACGAAGCCCACGCCCAGCGTGATGAGGGCAATTCCAAACCAACGTCCCGGCGAGATGGTTTCGTGCAGCCAGAATTTCGACAGTAGCGCCACGATGACATAGCCAAAGCCTGTGGCAGGAAGTACGAACGTCAGATCGGCCCAGGAGAGAGCTGTCAGGTAGGAAGCGAAAAAGAGGATCAGGAAAACAATACCGCTCAACACCCATGGATTTTTGAGCGCGATCAGCAAGCCGACCAGATGATGGAGCGATACAGGACCGACCTGCTTCATGCCTGCGCTGAGGAATGTGTCACCCACCGATGCGCCGACCATGACAGCACCGAGAATCAGGTAGCGGCGAAATGTCATGGTGGACTGCGAGATGGCGATGGCGAAATTCCTCGACCTGCGTTGCAGGTTTCATTGCGGTTTTGTTGGCGTGTGCAATAGAAACGCGGTCAGCAGTTTCGGGCTGACCGCGCCAATAATACCCAACCGTACCGGCGGTGCCTTTAAGCGCCGACTTGTTGCGTGGCTGCTACGGCGGCCTTGTCCCGCTTGCTTTTGGCAACGACGCGGTTGCGTTGTGCACGCAGCTTCAGAAAGGCTTTTGCCTCGACATACAAACGCGGCAGGTCGCGATTGACGATCGCCTTGCTGACCACGCGCCATGCAGCCTTGGGGCGGAAATAATATTCATCGTAGAACCGATGCACCATCTCCAGAACATATTCCGTCGGCAAGCCCGGATATTCCACGTGGGCCAGCTGATGACCTTCTTCATCGACCATGGCGCCGTTGTTGATGATGAAACCGTTGCTCTTGGCGAAGTCGTAAAACTCCGTTCCCGGATACGCATGGGCAATGGAAACCTGAATTGTTTCCACGTCGAGCGACTTGGCGAAATTGATGGTGTTGCGAATGGATTCCTTGGTTTCGCCGGGAAGCCCAAGAATGAAGTCGCCGTGAATAGTCAGGCCGAGATCGTGGCAGTCGCGCGTAAAGTCACGTGCGCGTTCGACCGTAGCACCCTTCTTGATGTTCTTCAAGATTTGCGGGTCGCCGGATTCAAAACCAACAATCAACAGGCGGCATCCAGCTTCGCGCATCGCCTTCAGCGTTTCGCGATCGGTGGTGACGCGCGAGGTGCAGGACCAGGTAAGGCCCAGAGGCTTCAACTTCTCGCACAACTCAATGGTGCGAGCCTTTTGAATGTTAAAGGTGTCGTCGTCGAAGAAATACTCTTTGACATGCGGGAACAGTTCCTTTGCGTGCGCCATTTCAGCGGCCACGTCATCGGTGGAACGCTTGCGCCATGCATGTCCGCTCAGAGTCTGCGGCCATAGGCAGAAGGTGCACTGTGCCGGACAGCCGCGCGTGGAATAGAGGGACACATACGGATGCAGCAGGAAGGGAACGTTGTACTTCGTCACATCCATGTCGCGGGCGTAGATGTCGGTCACCCACGGCATCGCGTCCAGATCCTCGACCTGCGGGCGATCTGGATTGTGAACGATCTGACCATCCTTGCGATAGCTGATGCCGAGAATTTCATTCAGCGGCTTGCCGTTGGCAAACTCCACCGTGGAGAAATCAAATTCGCGACGGCACACAAAGTCGATGACCGGGCACTCGTTCAAGGCGCGATCCGGCGACGTCGTTACCGGCGGCCCGACAAAGGCAATTCGAATCGACGGATTCGCAGCCTTGATGGCTTCCGCCAACTTCTGATCGCCCTGCCAGCCGGGAGTGCTGGTGAACAACACCAGAAACTCATACTGCTTGCAGATCTCGATGGTCTCCGGCGCCGTGACATGGTGCGGCGGCGCGTCGAGAAGGCGAGAACCCTCCAGCATTCCAGCCGGATACGCAAGCCAGACCGGGTACCAGTAGGATTCGATTTCACGGGTGGCAGGCCAGCGCGAACTGGCGCCACCATCAAAATTCTCAAAGGAGGGCGGGTTAAGAAATATCGTCTTTAGGGGCATAAGCTCAACCCTCATTTTACCACTTGAATGGGTCGAAATACCGCTTTCCTGCGACTGGCGGAAAGGGTACCCGGGGCCCAAATTTCAAGCTCACGCGCCGCTTCGGAAGGGATCATCAGTGCGAGGCGCTTTGCATGCCTTAATGGGATGAGGCTGCTGACTTCAACGTCGTTGCATCTGCCTGCGGGTGGGCGCTTCCTTTGGCCCAATCTTCCAGATCCCCCATCGCGCTCAGCAAATCAAGTTTCACCCGAGTGACATTGAATTGCGCGTCCTGAAGTCCGACATAGCGAGTGCGTTCTTCCACTCGATATTGGTCGGCCTGCTGCGGCGTCAGCGGCTGGCCGTTGGTGCCGCCCTGGTTCATCTGGGTGACGGTCGCCGTCAGTGTATCCTGCGCCAGCTGCTGTTGCAGATCGGCGACCTGTTCTTGCGCTTCCAGTTCTTTCAGACCGTGCCAGAGCGCCAGGTTGCCTTCGCTATTCTGGATTTTTGCCAGCTCTGCCTGTTGCCGGTCATGTTTGGCAATCGCGGCGGACTGCTGCGCCTTATCTCTCAGGGTTTGGTCAAACAGAGGCCACGTTGCCTGGATTCCAATTGCGATGTTGTTTGCCTGGAAAGCCAGATAATAGTTTTGATATCCGTTGAAGCTGGAGAATCGGCTGTATTCGAATACGCCCAGCACGGTGGGGCGACTCCGCGCTTTCGCATCTCCCCATGCGTTGTACAGCCTGGCGTCGGCGGTGGCGAATGCAGCCTGCACCGCGGGAGCGCTAGTTTCCTTCGAAAGCAACCCCTGAAAATCCAAGTCAGGTAAAGGCGGAACTGAAGATGCCGCCGGCGTAATTGCGTTCGCATCCAGACCCGTCAACCCGGATAAATGCTGGCGAATTTCGTCCGCGTGATCCTCCAACTGAATCTCTTGCAGTTGAATTTGGGCGCGTGTCAGCTTTGCCTCGGTCAGATCCATTTTGCTTTCCAGGCCTGCATCTAAGCGATCCTGCACTACGGAAACCAGCTTGTCCGCATCGGTCGTCGCCTGCTGCAGCGCCTGAATTTCGGCGAGGGCCTTGTTCAGCTCAATGTAATTGACAGAGGCATCGAGAATCACCTGTCGACGCGCCTCCTTCAGGCTGAGTGTGGCCGCCTTGGTCGCTGCGTGCGCGGAACGGATGTAGTCTCGTTGCGAAAAACTGAATGCGAGGAACTGCGATTGTACGTTGAACAGCGTCGGATTGCCGAGAGGGAAGCCGTAGGAGTATCCCAGGCCAGAACCGACCGAGAAATTTGGAATATAAATGTCCCGAGTTTGCATCCATACGGCGCGGGCACGCTGCTGGTCGGCCTCGGCGATATGTACGGCGCGGCTGTTGCGCAATGCCAGATCGACAATGGTATAGAGAGAGACGTCTCCCACCGTCGATGCGTCCATTTCGGCCGAGTCTGAGGGAGATCTCTCGGGCAGCGCCATGGCCAACGATTCGCCCCGTTTCGGCAGGTCCGGCGCGGCCGTGGAATTGGAAAGCACCGCCATCGGGCGGGGAGCATTGGGCAGAGGTGCCTCCGTTCGCTGGGCAAAGACTGCCGACGTAAGGAAGGCTGCCGCTGCCAAAACCGTGAGAATCTGCTTCAGTTGGCGATTGCTCCTGCCGGTCTGCGAATTGAATTCTGGCGTACCCATCCCGTCTGATTTTAATCGCGGCGGACAGCTGCCATTTCTGTCAACGGAGCTTGCAAGCGGAGAATGTAGGGGCCCATTCATCCGCGTGGCGCCTGTTGTGCGGGCTCATACGCGCTGGCCAGCGCGTGCGCTGCCGCAAATTCTTTTTCCGCTGCTGACTCATCACCATTCGCGGCCAACAGTTTTCCCAACTGCACCTGCACCTGAAATGCGGGCGCATCTTCTGACTGCTGGTCAGAGGCAAGATACTGTCGCAGCATTTGCTCCGCCTGTACAGGATCCTGATGCTTCTCGATCAGTAGCGTTGCACCTTGCACCAGCGCCGGGCCTCTGCCGCGATCGGCTGCGATTCCACTTTGAATCGCCTGTCGCATGGCGGGAAAATTCTTCCGCTCCGCGTAAAATTCCGCCAGACCCATCCATGCATCCGCTGGATGGGGCGAACTCTGAATGGCCAGCCTCCACTCTTGTTCCGCGCCGGAGTCATCCGATTTCTTCGCATTGATCTTTGCCTGCAGCTCGTGATATCGAGATGCATTCAGTGGCTGCAGTCGCTGCGCAATCTCCTCGGCGCGTCCCGTTCCGCCCCCTAAAATCCGTGGCACATCAATCAGGTATTCTCCCAGATCGGAGAGCGCCGATTGATTCGTCGGATCGAGTCGAACCGCTGTCTCAAATTCCGCATGAACTTTTTTTGCCAGAGAGTAGGCTCTGGTGAGGGAGGCCTGTGCGGCGGCATCGCCATAGGCGCGTCCGAGCCATTGATGATACCGGCTATTGTTGGGTTCCAATTCCACGGCGCGATTGCATTCCTGTTCCGCCTCAGTCCATCGCTCTTCCTGGATATACACGCGGCAGATCAGGTTATGATTGGCCGCATTCCCGGAGTCCTTGGACAACTGCTGTTGCAGTTGGGCGATGGCGTCATTGGCGTGCCCGTCGTTCAAATTCTGCTGGATGGAGATCTGGAGGTCGGCGCCATTCACGGTTTGATTCACGCCGTCCGTGTTCGCGGCGGCCACGATGGTCCCGCAGCCAATCATCAAGGTTGCGAGCGAAAGTAGTCGGTGAACGTGTTTCGATCGTGCGACAGAGTGCATACTCTACTCCGCGCGGCGCACAGCCTGGCCGTTGTGCAAGGTGGAACCATCGACTGCGGACAGGGCCACGACATCGCCGGCGTGCAGTCCGGAAACAATCTGAACCTTCGTCAGATTCAGTGCGCTAATGGCGACGGGAATCCGCTTGAGATGTCCGTTATCAACTCCATATACGAAATCCCCGCGATCATCGATTCTCAGCGCCTCGCGCGGAATCAGCAGGACATTCGTCAGATCTTTCAGCACCACGGTGATGGTGACATTGGTGTTCGGCAAAAGAGTCTCGTCCGCATCATCGACCGAGACAAGCGCCTCACCGACATTGCGTGTGCCGTAGGTGATGATGGTGGAAGGCGTGTGAATGACGTGTCCATGCCAGACTCGATTGGGAAGCGCAGCCCACACGATAGTGACCGTCTGGCCGACCGCCAGCTTTCCAATCTCAGGCTCGTCAAAATAGGCGTGTACCTGGATCTGTTTCAGGTCCGCCACTTGCAGTAATTGAAACCCTCCGGGCACAAAGTCGCTGGTTCGCGTGGACACCGAATAAACCGTTCCGGCGAACGGGGCACGAACATTTTCTTTCTGCAACGTGTCGAGAGCCGAAGAATAAGCTGCCTGCGCATTGTCTAAATTCGCCGTAGCGTGCTGTAAATCGATGGGAGCGTATCCCTGCGTCTGCTGCTGGCCCAGCGCCTGGAGCCCCGCATCATCGGCGGCCAGCGCTCTGCGCGCGGCATCCACTTCGCTGGTAGAGGCTGCACCTTGTTGTTGCAGTTTCTCCAGCGTCGCTAGGTTTGCTGCCTGTTGCGTTCTGGCAGCCTTCGCCTTGTCGATGTCGCTGGTCATGGTGATCTGTTCGTGGCGTGTTCCGCCACGACGCAGCGCTTCTAACTGGGCCTGGGCGCCGCGCACAGCCGCCAGAGCGGCCGCAACCTGCGTGCGAGCTGCAGAATCTTCTAGCGAAATCAGCAATTGGCCTTTAGTGACCTTCTGTCCCTCGTGCACATAGACGGCCTTCACCGTGCCCGCCATCGGACTAAACGCTGCGAAATTGTGAGTGGGCTGTACTACACCGTTGGTTGCCACGGTGCTGGTGAGTTCGCCCATCTCCGCTGTGCCTACTCTGACCTGTGTTGCATCGCGGGTCGAGTAATGCAACAGGATGGCCGCTGCCAGCAGAGCCAATGCAACCATGACCCAGAAATTACGCTTTTTCTGCGACGCATCTTGTGGTGACGGAGGGGCCATAGTGAGATCTTGGTATCTCTTAGAAGAATCAGTATATAAGACGCTGGGCCGGAGTCTTGGGATTCAAAGACATAAGGGTTATTCCGCTGGTACTGTGAGCCGCACGAAAAACGCTGATGCGTTTCAGTCGTGGGATAGGAGATGCTGTGAGTGAGTGTTTCGATTCGACGTCCGCTTTTCGTACAATCAAGCTATATGGCATCCAGCACAAAGCGTCCCGAACCCAGATACACCGAAGATCACGCCCGCGCCGGTCTTGATTTCAAGTTTCCAGCGATTGAGACATGGCCGAATCAGTTTCCCGGATATGAAATTGTGATCGACGATCCGGAGTTCACCTCTGTCTGTCCAAAGACGGGTCTGCCGGATTTCGGCGTCATTCTTTTGCGCTACGAGCCGCGGAAGGAATGCCTGGAACTAAAGTCCTACAAGGAATACCTATTCTCCTATCGCAATCTTGGAATCTTCCAGGAGAACGTCGTCAACCAGGTGTTGAAGGATGTTGTGAAGGCCTGCGATCCTGTGTGGGCGACGGTGCGCGGGGAGTTTCGACCGCGTGGCGGCATCTCGACCATTGTCGAAGCCCGCTGGCCCAGGAAAAAATCGAAGTAGAGTAGCGGACGTCGTCCGGCTACGAGTCTGCTCACGGTTGTTACCAGACGCTGGACGCACGAGGATTTGATCCTTTCCGCGGCAGGGCCTGATATGCTGGCGGCTCATGTCGGTGGAAAAAGCTCACCCTTCAACTCGGCTCCCAGCGTCCGCGGCGTGGACCGCTCTCGCTCTGCTGACCGCGCTGAACCTGCTGAACTATACCGACCGCTATGTACTGGCGGGCGTGCAGCCGCTGGTGCAGCGAGCCTTTCAGGTGAACGATGAGCGCATCGGCAGCCTGACGTTCGCTTTCTTCATCACCTACATGTTCGCCGCTCCGCTGACAGGATGGCTGGGCGATCGATTTCCGCGCAAGCCACTGATTCTTGCCGGAGCGCTTCTATGGTCGCTGCTGACGCTCTCGACGGCAATGGTGCACACCTTTGGCGAACTGTATCTGCGGCACGCGCTGGTTGGTATTGGCGAGGCAAGCTTCGGCATCTTTGCCCCGGCATTGCTGTCGGATTATTGGCCGCCTGAACAGCGCAATCGCATCCTGACCATGTTCTATCTCGCGCTGCCGATCGGCGCGGCGCTGGGTTACATTCTAGGCGGAACGCTCGGGCAAGCCTAC
>JAJYBW010000148.1 GCA_021778815.1 Acidobacteriota bacterium
ATCTCCGACAGATCGATGGGTTCAACTGAGATGCCGTTCGCCTCCAGCAGCTTTTCGCTGTAGCGCACTGTATTGAATGCTGCCGGCCGCGCACCGATCGAACCGATGCGAAGATTCTGCAGCCCCCGTACGACGCGGCAGACCGCGGCAAACCAGGCCAAATCCTTCTTGAACCCGTCCGAGCTGGGCGAAACCGTGTGCAGTTTGGTTAGCGAATAGGGAATGCCGTACTGCATCAGGTTGTTGCAGGCCGACATTTTGCCGCAGAAACTATCGCGACGAAACGCGATCGTCATCTTCGAGCTCTTGTCGGGCGTCGCCTGCACCAGCACCGGAACCTTCAGCGTCGAATAGCGCATGGCATCGGCGATGGCACGTTCGTCACCGAAATTCGGCAAGGTGACGATGACGCCATCGATTTCGTCGCGATGCTGGCGAAACAGATCGCCGCAGCGGCGCGCCTCCTCATGGGTCTCAATGGCGCCGTATTTTGACTCTTCCGGCGTCAATGCGACCACGCGAATGCCCGCGCCCTCGAGCACTTTCAGCATCTCCTCGCGGCCTTCTTTCGCCAGATGGTCGGGGAAAAATCCACGGTTGCCAACGATCATTCCAAATGTCATCTGTCTACCGTTCTTCATCGCTCTCCTGCCTTCTTATCTTGCTGCGTTGGCTGCATTGTCGCTGCTCGGTGAAAATTCTTAGCGATATAGACCATTCCCAACATCACCATCGTCTTCCTCGCCACATCGCCGCCCGCAGTTTCAATACTACTCAAACGCGCTCGGTTCTCCGCTCAGTATTATGCCACTTTGGTCATATATAAATCGATTTACATCGAGATTATCTTACTCCGTTAATCTTGGCACCCCAGAAACAATTGTCAATTTAGGAAGATAGGTTGCAGCAGATTTCGGTATACTTCTCGCCGTTAGACACCGCTCCATGGAGAATCGCCGAATGCGTCGATCCGTCTTAATGCTCACCCTTATTGTCTTGCTGCCATTGGGCGTCTATCCGCAAGTCGCAACCAGGCCGCCGATGGGCTGGAATAGCTGGGACTCCTATGGAATGACGATTACCGAGGCGGAGTTCAAGCAAAATGTCGGCTGGTTTCATGCGCACCTGCAGCCGAGCGGCTGGCAATACGTGGTGATCGACGAGGGATGGTACCTGGCCAGCCCGAATAAGGCCGATCAGGGCTACACTCTGGACGCGAATGGGCGCTATATTCCCGCAGTCAATCGGTTCCCTTCCGCCGACAGAGATCGCGGTTTCAAGCCAGTCGCCGACTATGTCCACTCCCTCGGATTGAAGTTCGGAATTCACATCATTCGCGGTATTCCGAAGGAAGCGGTTGCACGCAATCTGCCCATAGCCGGCTCGAAGTATCGCGCCGCCGAGGCCGCCGACACCTCCGACACCTGCCGCTGGAATCACGATAACTATGGAGTGAGAGATAACGCCGCAGGTCAGGCATACTACGACTCGATCGCCAGACTCTACGCCGGATGGGGCGTCGATTTCGTCAAGGTAGACTGCATCTCGCAACCCTACAAATTGGGCGAGATTCGCATGGTGAACCGCGCGCTGAAGAAGACGGGCAGACCCATCGTGCTGAGCCTCTCTCCGGGTCCGACGCCGCTTGCGGAAGCTTCCGATGTAGTGCAGCAAGCGCAAATGTGGCGCATCTCGGATGACTTCTGGGATGTCTGGAATCGCGACGAGACATCCAGCGACTTCCCGCAGAGTGTGGTGCATCAGTTTCCACTGCTTGCCCAATGGGAGCGCTATGCGGGGCCCGGTCATTGGCCGGATGCAGATATGCTGCCGATTGGGTGGCTTGGACCTGAACCGGGATATCAGCAGCCACGTCCGTCGCGTCTCACGGCAGATGAGACCAGGATGGTTCTGACGCTATGGTCGATCGCGCGTTCGCCGCTGATTTTGGGGGCCAACCTCACTCGCTTGGACAGCGCAACTGAGGCCATGCTGACAAATCGAGAAGTCCTCGCGGTCGACCAGAATTCAACCGACAATCAAGCGCGATTGCACACGGCGACGACCTGGGTATGGACCGCACGAGCGACCTCCGCGAAAGGAGATTATGTTGCGCTGTTCAATGTCAGCGATGCGCCGACCGACCTGCAATACACGTGGCAGGATCTGGGCATCCCCTCCGGTAGGCACATGGTGCGCGATTTGTGGCTGCATACAAAGCTCGGGAGAACCGACGGAATCAAGCTAACGCTGGCACCGCACGCTTCGGCGCTGTACAGGGTCGAATAAGAACGAAGTTTGAGCTATATCGAATACTCTGACGCGAACTTCCAAAGGAATGAACATGGTCATCCATCCGCTGCGAATTGCCATGGTTGCAATTTTGTTTAGCGCGACCCCCGTGTTGGCGCAGAGCCCCAAGCCCGTTCCCTACAGTTGGAAAGGTGTCCAGATTGTCGGCGGCGGGTTTGTGGATGGAATCATTTTCCATCCGACGGCAAAGGATGTCCGCTACGCGCGCACCGATAGGGGCGGTGCTTATCGCTGGAACGAAGCGACTCGCCGCTGGCAGCCGATCCTGGACTTGGTGCCTTACGTCGATCGTAACCTGATGGGCGTTGCCTCCGTCGCCGTTGATCCATCGGACCCCAACCGCGTCTATCTCGCGTGCGGCACCTACACAAATGCCGACCCGCCGAACGGCGCGATTCTTCGACGATCGCGGCCGCACGTTTCAGCGAACCGATGTGCCCTTTAGATTTGGCGGGAATGAGGACGGTCGCGGCAAACAGCGGTCTCTATCACGGCGCGGATGCCTCAGCCGTGCTTGGCCAAAACAGCATTTCCTTCATTCGAATGCCCGGAGTCAGCGGGATTCAGGCCTTCGGCTTCGGCCAAGCGGCCCCGCATCGGGACTATCCTGCCATGTATCTGGCCGGAACCATCCAGGGTCAGGCTGGAGTCTTCCGTTCCATTAATAAGGGACAAAGCTGGGTTCGTATCAACGACGATCAGCACCAGTGGGGACTGATGCTGCAAATTAGCGGGGATCCCAGGATCTATGGGCGTGTGGACGTTGGCACTCACGGTCGAGGCACGCTGTACGGAGATCGACGATGGCGTTTGGCCATCCCTCGATTGAGTCAAGAAACGTTCTTAAAGTCCGTAATGAAAATAGACACAGTCAAGTCGGCAGGTTGTGGCAAGGGTGTCGTAATCCAATAGGGAAACTACCTCATTTCACGATTAAAAATCATGACTGATGCAGTTCCTCACGTGTTACTTCAAGCGATTTAGATGGCCTAATCTGGCATTGGAGTACTATGATTCGACACTGGACACGACTGCTGTTAAGCTTAACTTTCATTCGAATTGAAACGTTATGAGACAACGTAATCCGCTTCCCATAACAGCGAATTCAGCGCAGAAGCCTGCGCGGACGACTTTAAAAACGTTGGCGAATCATCTGGAACTTTCTCCTACTACAGTTTCATTTGTCATCAGCGGATCGCCTTTCGCCGAAACAATTGCAAAAAGTACGCGCGAAAGAATCTGGGCGGCGGCGGAAAAATTAAATTATCGTCCTAACGTTTTTGCACGCTATCTCCACACCAAAAGAACATACAGCGTAGCCGTGTTGGTGCCCGACGTGGGCGATGAATATTCTGCAGCCTTGATCGGCGGCATTGAAAGCTGCCTGTCGAAGAAGGGCTTTTTCTATTTTGTCGTCAGCCATCGCGGCGCGCCCGATCTTTTGAGAATGTCTCCTGACACGCTGCTCGATCGCGGTGTGGAAGGAATGATCTTCATCAACACCCCGTTGAATCGCGCGCTGCCAGTGCCGATCGTCGCCATCTGTGACATTACAGAAGGGCCCGGCATCACCCACATTAAGATTGACAACGGCAAAGCCGCGACGCTTACGATCGATCACCTTCTGAAGCTTGGCCACCGAGAAATCGCGGTTCTGAAAGGCCCCGAAGGAAACGGCGATACGGACGACCGGTGGGAACAATTTGAAAAAACATTCAAACGGCACAACATCAAAATCCGCCCCGAAAATACGGTGCATCTGGGTGTCTATCCAGCCTGCAACGAAAAGACCATGGCAGAAAACGGGTACAACGCGGCCCAGAAACTGCTTGAGCGTAAAAGGACCTTTACCGCTCTGGTCGCCTTCAACGATGCCTCCGCTATGGGTGCAATTCGCGCCCTGTCCGACGCCGGGTTGCGTGTCCCGGAAGATGTCTCCGTGATGGGGTTTGACGACATTCCGCAAAGCCTGTTCACCGTGCCGCGCCTGACCACGATTCGGCAGCCGCTCTCCTACATGGGAGAATTGGCCGCGAATACTCTGCTGGAAAAAATCTCCGGCAACAACGGCGTTCCCAAGGTGCTGAAGATTCAGCCAGAGCTGGTAGTAAGAGAAACAACGGCACCGAATCCACGGTTATCTCACAAAACTGCTGCAGCCGGTAAGACTTCACGACGCTCGCGATAATTCCGCTGAGGTCGGCGATTTCCAGGGGTCAACTCCTCTTCTACGACCGCGTGTTTCGCAAGCCATCTAAAACGTTTTTTCTGCTTATTTCGAGCCAGATTTCGCCTTATAATTGACCTCGCTTGTTGGATGGGGTCGATGCCGTTCTGTACCTATAGACCAGCCTTCACATCCCGACGAATTGCGCAGAAATGCGAGCGTCGCCTCCTGCTGTGGGATCAACATTCGAGTTCGCGTTATCGATACAACCGGACAAGTAGCACGCATCGGTTCTAAGAGGTGTATTCCATGCGTTTGTCGGCCCTATTGTTGCTCGCGGGATTGAGTTTCCCTGGACTCTCTCTGGCGCAAAACCACTACCAATATCCTTTTCAGAATCCAAATCTGCCGGCGGAACAGCGCATCAACAATTTGCTTTCCCTGATGACGCTGCAGGAAAAGATCGATGCCCTGGGCACCGATCCCGACGTGCCCCGCCTGGGCGTTCATGGCTCTGGGCAGATTGAAGGTTTGCACGGCGTCGCCCTCGGTGGGCCTGGAGGCTGGGGCCGCGTGTTTCCGCCAGGCGTCAGGCATGGTATCCCGGGCGTACATCCGTTGAACAAGCCATTGGAAACGACGCAATTTCCCCAGGAGGTCGGCCTGGGTGAAACCTGGGATCCCGCGCTGCTGGAGCAGGCGGCCACGGAAGAAGGGATCGAGGCGCGCTACATATTTCAAAGTAGCGGTCGCGGCGGTCTTGTCATCCGCGCACCCAACTTGAATCTCGAACGCGATCCTCGCTGGGGACGCTCCGAGGAATCCATGGGCGAGGATCCGTACTTCACCGGAACCATGGGCGTCGCATTCGTCAAAGGTCTTCAAGAAAACGACGGCCGCTATTGGCGAACATCTTCCCTGCTGAAGCATTTCGTTGCCTACAGTAACGAAACCGATCGAAGTGGCTCATCCTCCAATTTCGACGCGCGACTGCTGCATGAGTACTACACGGTCGCCTTTCGCATGGCCATTGAGCAGGGGGGTGCCAATGCGTACATGACCAGCTACAACGCAGTGAACGGCATCCCCATGACCGCCAATCCCATGCTGAAAGATCTGACCATGAAGAAATGGGGATTCAACGGGATTATCTGCACGGATGCAGGCGCACTGACCTTCATGGTGACCGATCACAAGTATTCCGCCAACGGAGACGAAGCCGCGGCAGCAGCGATTCACGCCGGCATCAATCAGTTTCTGGACAAGTATCAACCGGGCGTCGAAGGTGCTTTGCAAAAGAAGCTGATTACAGAAGCGGACCTGGATGAGAATCTGCGAGGAGTCTACCGCGTAATGATCCGGCTCGGCTTGCTCGATCCGCCCAGCCTGGTTCCGTTTACTTCCATCAATGACAAGGACGGTCCAGCGCCGTGGGAAAGCAACGCTACCAAGCAACTTGCCTTGCATGTCACAGAGGAATCCATCGTTCTGCTAAAGAATGCGAACCATGCGCTGCCACTGGACATGTACAAGCTGCACTCGATTGCTGTGATTGGTCCGCGAGCTGATGAAGTGGACCTGGATTGGTACAGTGGAACGCCTCCGTTTGTCATTACGCCGCTGCAGGGCATAAAGAGTTATGTTGGATCGTCCGTCAAAGTGAACTACGCGGCAGACAATACGAACGGCGCCGCGGTGCAAGCGGCAAAGTCATCCGACGCAGCGATTGTCTTTGTAGGCAACCAGCCGACCTGCGGCATGGGCTGGGGCCATTGCCCCGATCCTACGGAAGGCAAAGAAGCCTTCGACCGCAAATCGATCAGCATGAACCCCGATCAGGAAAAATTGATCGAGGATGTGTATGCCGCGAATCCACGGACCATCGTTGTCCTGGTGTCCAGTTTTCCGTATACGATCAACTGGGCGCAGGAGCATATACCCGCCATTCTCCACATGGCCCATAACAGCGAAGAGGAAGGCCCCGCGATCGCGAATGCGCTGTTCGGCAAATACAACCCAGGCGGACGGCTGGTCGTTACCTGGCCGAAATCCATCGACCAATTACCGCCGCTCATGGACTACAACATCCGCGATGGCCGCACTTATATGTACTTCAAAGGGGAACCTCTCTATCCCTTCGGCTACGGTCTCAGCTATACGAAGTTTGGCTATTCCCATCTGGATATCAGTTCCCCGACCATCAAGAATAATGGGCAAGTAACGGTGAGCGTGGATGTGAAAAACGAAGGCGCGCGTGCCGGAGATGAAGTGATTCAGATGTACGTCAGCTATCCGGATTCCAAAGTTTCACGTCCGCGGGAACAACTTCGCGGATTCGCCCGTGTCCATCTGGATCCCGGTGCGAGCCAAACCATTCGCTTGCCGCTTGCAGCGAAGGACTTGGCCTATTGGGACGAGGCCGCTGGACATTTTATTGTGGAACCGGGAACCGTCAAGGTGCTGATTGGCAGTTCTTCTGCCGACATCCGCCTGCAAAAGTCTCTCGCTGTCGCCCAGGCACAACCTTGAGCGATCGCTTCTGTCGGAGGAACATACTGTGCTGCATCAAGTATCGAAGATTCGCCTCAGCTGTCTGAGCTTTCTTGTCGCTGGCCTACTGCTGTCGTCTAGGTTGCTGATGGCGCAGACCGGAATCGTCATCACCAAAACTGCGGACGGGGCGACGGTCAGGACACCAACAGACACGCTGCACCTGACAGTCTGCGGAGCAACTTCGATTCATGTCGTCGGCGCCCCTAACTCGGAAAACGATGGCAATGTGCTGGCAGGAACTCCCAAAGAGCCCTGGATGGTCGGTGCCTGCACGCCAGCAAAATTCACCCTGGATATTCCATCGAACACGTCCGCGGCGCCGGACCAGAAGCGATTATGGAATCCGGTGGTCGCCACTCTGGACACGGGCAGCGTGCGTGTACTCATCTCGCTCGATACCGGCAGCCTTGAATTCAAAGACGAGCAAGGCAATCGGCTGCTGCAAGAATTTCAGGATCGGCCGCGCACCTACCGCCCCGTCACCCGCAATGGCGAGTCCCTGTTCAGCGTCGAAGACCGATTCTATCCGGCGGTACGAGAGGCGCTCTACGGATTGGGGCAACACCAGAACGGCGTGTTCAACTATCGCGGCACGGTGGTCGAGCTGGCGCAGGCCAACACGGATGTCGATATTCCGCTGCTGGTGTCAACCAATGGCTATGGGATTTTCTGGAACTCAGCGGCCATTTCCTACTACGACAATCGCTTCCCTTCTGAAATGCGTTTTAGCTCCAACGCCTCGCACGCCATTGACTACTACTTTCTCTACGGACCCGACATAGACCAGATCGTCCATCAATATCGCACCATGACGGGCCACGCGCCAATGTTTCCTGAGTGGGCCTATGGCTTCTTCCAGTCGAAAGATCGTTATCAAAGCTCTGCCGAACTTTTGAAGATAGCGAATGAATATCGCAGCCAGCATGTTCCCCTGGACGCAATTGTGCAGGACTGGTACTGGTGGGTGAATCAGGGCGATCCGGAATTCCGCGCCGATGCCTATCCGGATGTTCCAGACATGTTGCAGAAATTGCACGAACAAAACATTCACGCCATGTTGAGTGTCTGGGCTGTTTTCAATCCGCAGTCGAAAAACTTTCAAGAGATGAAGCGGCGCGGACTGATTATTCCCGGAACCACCGACTATGATGCGACGAATCCTGCGGCAGGGTCGTTCTACTGGAACCACCTTGTCGGCAAACTTTTTGCGCAGGGTTGGGATGCCTTCT
>JAJYBW010000149.1 GCA_021778815.1 Acidobacteriota bacterium
GCAAAGCGTAAAGAGGGCGACCAACGCAAAGGCGATGACGAGTTGAGCAAACGCGATCCGGCCAGTATCGTAGGCAAGCAAAGAAATGTTCCCTTCTACTGAGGCGGAGTCGCGACAAGACCGGTCCTGGGGCCGCGCAAGGGAAAGGCGAATACGGTGCTGTGATGGCGGCGAATTTTTGGCATTAGAGCAAATTTGTTGCGCAATTCGCCGCTATTGAAAGCGGCAGATTGGGCGCGTCGACTCTTCACCGGGAATGCACGAGGCGTGGCCGCGGCAGAAAGATACGGTAGGGGAGCCGGCTCGGGCAGCGAATTCAAGTCGATCACAGCGATGCCGTTGCCGGTTGCGCCCGTGATCGCCACAAGCTGGCTGTCTTTGTTATCGGAGACGAGTGCCCGGAAGTTCGGCGAAAGTTGCACAGGAAGCGCGATTCGAGCGCGAAAGGAACCGGTGTTGCCATCGAACACATCGATAAACTGTGCCCCCGGCTGAAAGAAGAGGCTGCCATCTGCAGACAGAGCGGCGCCATAGACGTAGTTCGCATCTACCGACTCGGCGAAATCCAGTGTTTGCAGGCCGATGCTGTTCAGGTTGCTATCGGTAAGAAATCCATCACTAAACAAGCACGTCTGATTTGCGCCCAAAACCACCTCATAGCTGCCCTCACCAATCTGGGACTCGGGCGCATAGACGAATTGACCGGCGACTATATCAAAGTAACCGGCGCTGCCGGCGTCGTTAAGGTAGATGCGTTCGCCATCGGCGGAAAGTGCGAGGCGACCGTCGGGATCCGGTCCCTCAGTGGGAAGGTCAGAAACGCCTGAAGCTGAGCCGACCAATCCCGTGGAGGGATCCAGCTTCATAAAAAACGGTGTGCCATCGCCGTTCAGGTCAAAGGTGGTGAAGTATACGGTGCCATTGTTGGTAATGGCGACGCCCGACGGCTCGTCAGTGTTTGCGCCGGTAGGAATCTGAGTTCCGTAAGGGAAGCTCTGAATGGAAGAAGGTTCATCGGGATTGATGATATAAATCGCTACCGCTCCAGGATCGGAGACGGCCAGCTTCGAGCCGTCCGGAGAAAGGGCGATGCCGAGCAAGCGCTGAGGTCCATAGGCCCTCTTCGGCGCGGGAATCGGAATCGGATTTAGCCAGGCGCCTTGGGTAAGCGAAAAAACTCGAATCTGGTTAACGTCGGTAAAGTAGTACACATCGCGTCTGGGGTCGTAGACGCCGTCCGCCAACTGGCCGTTTACGGAATACTGCTGCACCGCCGGCAGATATGTCATTGGCGTGCTGGCCGTGACAGACCCGCTGGCATTGGTGACGGAAATTGATGCCGTGGTTCCGGCTTCGCCCGCGGGAACTGTATAGAGCAGGGCATTGGTGGGCAGCGGCGGCGCAATGAAAAAACTGTTTCCGTAAGGGTCGGGGCTGTATCCAGTCACCGCAGCGGATGACCCGGCCACGGTCACCTGGAGATCGGAAGGTGGCGTCGTGTAGCCGATAAATCCCTGGGACAACTGCGGTCCAAATCCGAATCCGTAGAGACTGGCAGGCCCCCCGCCCTCGGCAGTCGAGTAGGAGGTAGCCGCTTCCAACACCGTGGGCCCGTAGGAGAAGCCACCCGGAAGTAACTGTGAACCGCCGTCGGTCGCGAAGGTTCGCACATCCACGGGTCCTGGCTTCCCGG
This sequence comes from Acidobacteriota bacterium, assembly GCA_021778815.1. Classification (GTDB taxonomy): domain Bacteria; phylum Acidobacteriota; class Terriglobia; order Terriglobales; family Acidobacteriaceae; genus JAKAAZ01. The sequence continues at coordinate 1,694 of JAJYBW010000149.1, forward strand.
CTGGAGACACGGCTGACAACGTCACAGTCTCAGCATTTTCATCGAGTCCAGTAGCCACATTGGCGCCAAAATAGGTGCTGCCCAATGGCGCAGGAGGCACACCGACTTCGTTGGCCAACCAACTGATCGAAGTCCCGCCGGCTGCTGGACCATAAGGCATGTCCAACTGGGTCTGGCTGAAGTGCGATCCGATGGGCAGAGCATGAATGGCTGTCGTTTGCAGCAGCCCGATGCCGCCTCCTGCGATTACGCCGGCGGCAAGCCCGTCCGAGCTCATTGCCTGATAGAACGGCGAGATCGTTGCGTAGCTGCCGGGCGAGGAAATATTGGTTTCCGGAATCCAGCCGGTCAGCTTGCCCGTCGCCAGATCGTAGACATCCAGCACATCCGCGCCGTTGGGATCGGGAAGGAAAACCTTCGTGTTGTCCTGGCTCAGAAAGATGACTGGATAGTTCAACAATGTTTGCGGCGTGGAAATGGGAAAAGAACTCTTTTGGGCGAACGTGGCAGCGTCGAGCACGTAGATATTCAACCCGTCGTACGCAATGACGGTGCTGCCATCGGAGGTGACAGCGAAGGCCGTCAGCGCACTATTCGTGCCTCCAGTGATCTCCGACGACCAGTTCCACGTCCCTGCCTCCGGATCGAGCGAGCATAGTACCGAACTGCCCTCCGAGGTTAGCACCGGTGCCAGCATCACGCGGGTGCGGTTGTTGGTAAGCATGACATTCTCAAACTTTGCGAGGCAGCTGGGTCTCTGGGGAAGGCTGCCGTTGGCATTGGCTGGCACCGTAAAAATACTGATGTCGTTTGTAGTCGGATTCCAGACTGCCAGCGGACCATTGCCGTCAACCCAGGAATAACCGGGCACAAGAAAATACTGTTCCAGCAATAGGTCGCCATTCGCCAGGGCATAGACGGCGTTGGCCGAAAAACCGTATGGACTGATCGTGCTTGACGGATAGCGTTTGAGAATGGTCAGGTGCACGGGATCGACCACATACAGATCGCCCAGCATCGTGCCGACGTAGAGCACGCTGCCGTCGGGCGCTTGATCCAGCCCGAACGCTCCGGGAATCGAAAGAGTAGCCGTAATTGTATGGAGTGTGGCGTCGACCACATTTAATTGGTTCAGATACGCATCAGTAGAAAAGAAACGATTCGTTGCCGCGTGATAGATAAGATAATTCGGCTCTGGAAAGGCGGTGTAGGGCGTGAGTGCGTCGGTGCGAACCATCAGGTCGGAGGTGCTCAAAGACACGGGAGTCGTCCCACCCCCGGCTTGGACCGTGAGCGTGAACTTCGCTTGCGCCGAAAGTGTGCCGCTGGAACCAAGAACCGTAATCGTCGAGGAACCCGCAGACGCCGAATTATTGGCACTGAATTGAACTTGCTGCGCTCCTGCTCCACTCTGCGTAATACTTGCCGGTGTTGCAGTCACGCCCGCCGGCAAGCCGGTTATTGTGCAGGTCACGGTTCCCGCAAAGCCGTTCAACGCATTCACCGTGATTGTCAGGTTTTGCTTCGCGCTTGCTGAAAGAGTAACGGTGCTGGCAGAGACGCTGAGCGTGAAGCTGCCGGAGTTGGTGCCCCCACCACCGCTGGTGCCGCCACCTCCGCAACCGGCAACAAATCCGGCCAGAGCCGTATATAGGATTAGCTGCGTAACCAAAACCAAACGCAGAATCGTTGTCCGCGAGCAAGGGAGCGGCCAATTGTCGGGTTGCATGGCGTCATTATGCCATTCCATATGACACCGAGCAAAAATATTTTGGCTGGATTTGAAGAGTGAATGCAGGCATACTACTACCCAGCATTCTTTGACGCCAAGATGTTCTTGCGGGAGGACGAAGCCGATGCTCCGCCGCCACGGTCGCACTTCGCCGTCCGCCCGGTTGATTCGAATGGCCGTGGCTGGCGTGATTTGGATCGCGGCCAGCTCGAGCATGGCCCTTGCGCAGCAGTTTCAAAATCCCCCCATGATCGTCACAGCGCTGGATCCAGTTGGTCTTGTCACCGGAGACTGGAATGGGGACGGCCATCAGGACCTGATTTATGTAGAGACAGGTGATTCCCCCACCTTGCATCTGCTTTCCGGTAACGGCAAAGGGGGGTTCACTGAGGGAATATCGCTGCAACTGCCTACGGGTACCTGCTCATACGAGGTAGTCACGTGCACGCTCCTTGTGGGAGATTTTAATAAAGACGGGCATCCGGACATTTTGATGGCGGGTAATTTCCCTTCCGGGTGGGGATATATAGTCCTGCCTGGAAATGGGAACGGTACGTTCGGCACCCCGATCGCTTCTACTCTTCCTCCTTCGAGCAGCGGAGGTCTCGCGACGCTGGTGAATGCACAGGCCGTTGTAGCGGACCTGAATGGGGACGGGAACCTGAACATTGTCGCTCCCGATTACATTGACAATTCAATCAATATCTATCTGGGGAACGGAACTGGAAAATTCACGCCTGGAACCAGCCTGAACGACCCCTTGAGACCAACTGCGGTCTACACGGCAGATGTGAACCATGACGGTAAGAAAGATCTGATTGTCTTCAATCAAGACAACGGCGGCGCCGCGATTTGGCTAGGAGATGGAGCCGGTGGATTCACCTACTCGCAGACATTTCCCGCCAACAGTGCTTCGCCCGTCTTTGTGTCCCGGAGTGTCGCGGACATGAACGGCGACGGCAACGTAGACATTATTGGAGTGGATGGGGCTGGAAATGTTTTGGTGTTGACCGGCAACACGAACGGAACCTTCAATAGTCCCCAGAACGTCGCCAGTGGATTCGAGCCGACCGCTCCCCTCGAGACCAGGTACTATACGGCCGATGTAACTGGAGACGGTGTCCCCGACCTGCTCGCCACCAGTTGGGAAGGATTCGACACGGCGGTCGCGAAGAGCGCAATGACTTACGGACCGGTGCAGAAGCGCACCTCTGGAGTTTTCGCAACGCAGTTGGCGATCGCGGATTTTAACCAGGATGGCTCACCGGATATCGCTGTCGGAGTTTCCGGAGGAATTCAACTCTTTTACGGCAGCAAGCAAGGTGCGTTTCCAGATAAAACTATCACCCCGGTGACCGAGCCAGTCACCTTTCTCTTTGCCGGAGACTTCAACGACGATGGCGTGGCGGATGTAGCGTCGATAGGCAGTGATGGTTTTATCCGGACCTATCCCGGAGTGAAAGGCGGCGGATTCACGTCTCCTGTCAAGACCAGCACAGCCGTATCGACAGCCTTTAACTACATAGGCAATACCGTCGGCGATTTCGACGGCGATCACCAACAAGACATCCTGATTTATGGGCAGGTTCTTTATGGGAACGGCGATGGCAGCTTTACGCCCGTTCTCCAGACGACGGGTGTCAACGGCTTGGTATCGGATCTCAACAAAGATGGAAAAAGCGATCTGTTGAGTCTATCGTCGCTGACTTCGGGGGCAGGCTCGAACGTTTACTTCTATGGGTTGATCGCGCAACTGGGAGGTACGAAACGGACCTTCACTCAAGTGACTACAAATTTTCCTCCCTATCTGCCGGGCCAGGGCATCACCACTCCGGCGCTACTCGGCGTCGGAGACCTGAACGGGGACGGCTATCCCGACACGGCAGTCTACGATCCGAATCTGCCTGCTCTGGAGATCTGGCTTGGAAAGGGCGATGGCAGTTTTCGCGCGGGTAACGTCGTCAATTTGAGCGACGAGGCATGGACGCCGCTGGGGGCTGGCGGCCAAGGCAATCAGATTGGCATCGGTTCAGTCTTGGATTTGGATGGCGACGGTAACTCAGACCTGGTGTTTCTTGCCACTGAGAAAACGTCTGTCACCAATGTCACTCCCGTGTCCGTTTTGGTTATCGAATATGGAAACGGCGACGGCGGCCTTGGCGAGACACAGGTGTTACCGCTGTCCCACGCATTCTCTTCCATGACTTCGGCAATCCTCGATACGAGTGGGCATTCCGGCATCGTTCTGGGCAACGGCGCTCTGGTCAGCGTCATTCGCAATCTGGGTGGACGCCAATACTCCAATGAGGAGTACGACTCTGCGGGAACCATGACGGGTCTGTTGGCCGCGGACTTTAATGGAGATGGTCTCAGCGACATTCTTCCGCTACGTTCCAACCCGGAAACAAGTCCCGATCCCGGCGTTGCCGGAATTACTGTGCTGCTGAATCAGTCTGTAGTCGACGGGAACGGCTCCGGCGTCAGCAACGGATCACTAACCGCAAGCCCGGCGACCGTGCAGTACAACCAGGCATTTTCGATGACGGCCGCGCTCACGTCGTCAGTATCTGGCGCACCGGTTCCCACGGGCACAATCGCCTTTTCCGTCATGGGAACCCCGCTTGGTAGTGCGACGCTCACGGCCGGGTCGGCGACTGTCCAGGTCTCTGGCGCAACGACGCAAACGCTGCCGCCAGGAGACCTCGAACTAACGGCCAACTATTCCGGAGACTCTTTCTACGCGCCCTCCGACCTGACCACCGTATTGCAAGTCCTGAATCCGGTATATTCCACACATACCGCGCTCACTGCCAGCGTGGGCAACAGCCCCGCTTCCAGCGTTCAGGCAGGCAGTTTTCTTGCCTTGCATGCGACTGTCAGTGCACCCCAGACAGTGATCAGCGGATATATCGCCTTCTACGACGGAACGACAGTCCTGGGACAAGAGGAGATTGCGAATGGGCGCGCCGACTTTAGTACAAATCTTCTCGCCATCGGCGCCCACAATCTTTCAGCCCAATATCTCGGCTTCACTCCACCATATTCTGCGGCGGGGCTCAACATCTTTTTGGCCAGTTCTTCACCCGCCGTACCGATGACTGTGACTGCTGTCCCAACGACAGCCACTCTGACTCCATCTGTTTCCACTGTGACCGCAGGCGCGGTGTTAACTCTGACGGCAAAGGTCAGCAGCGGCAGTGGATCGCCCATTGGTGGAGTTACCTTCCTCGATGGGAGTTCGGAACTGGGCACGCAAACGCTCGATGCCAGCGGTTCGGCAGCCTTCAGTACCGTTTCTCTCCTAAATGGGCAGCACGCCATTACAGCCCGATACTCGGCCAATGGAATCTATGCTGGAATCGTCTCTCTCCCCGCCACCGTTACCGTGAACGCTGCGTCCGCCGCGCTGCTGCGTACCCTAACGCAAATCACTGCTGTAACGCCTGGAACTAGCTCCGAGGGAGGTCTTGCAGATGTTCAAGTGACAGGAAAACAGACGCAAAATGGAAGTGTCTCTGTGCTTGTCGACGGACAAGTGATCGCGACCACGAAACTTCCCGCAAGTGGCAGAATCGCCTTCCCGCTCCCCAGTCTTGCATCGGGACCCCATACCATTTTTGCAAGCTACTCGGGCAGCCCACTTGCCGCGCCCAGTGCGTCTCCGAAATTCCTGACGACAGCATACCTGTCAAGGCCTGACTTTACGCTTCAGACAGCATTCAACGGGGCGGCCACACGTTCCAACGGATTGAGCATCTCCATCCCTCTGACCGTTGGCGCGGTCGGAGATTGGAAAGGCACTGTGACATTCAGTTGCACTTCTGGTGTGCCGCAAGGATACGATTGCACTTTTTCTCCAACCACACTCACTGGAGCTGGAGCTACGACACTAACACTTGAACCTTCTCAAGGTCTGTCCGCCATGGCATTTTTACTCCTGCCCCTTGGCATGCTCTTCGATAGCAAACGGCGCTTCCGCACGCTGGCGGTTCTGGCGCTCGGCGCGGCGCTCCTGTCCCTTTCCAGCTGTGGGACTGTGAGTCCCAGAAGCTCGGCGAATTCAAGCATCGTGACCGTCGAAGCCACGAGTGGATCGCTGGTGCACTCAACGCAGATAGTGGGGAAAACGAGCAGCGCAGAATAGCGATGTGAGTTGAATGCGAGCGGAATGATAGATGATTGGTGAAACGACGTCTGTGAGGGATGTAGCTGTCGAATGTATCGTGGTCCGTTCCGATCGGTCTTGAGCAGGGCCGATAGTTAAGATCAATTCCCGGGAGATGCTATCGCTTCCGCCGGCGTATTCATTGAGCGGTCATTATGAGCGCCGCCGTGCTCTTTGCTGTCCAGGAAGCATGATCTCTCAACTTTAAGCCGGAGGAGTTGAGATTCGGGTAAGTTTCTAACTTCGGGACATGACAACGGCAAACATCGATCATTTTATCTTTGTCATGCCCAAATAATTACCTTCTGGGCCGTATCGCAGAAATACGCAGGCTAACGGCGGGGCTGTTCGCAGCTTGTGTGCGTACTGCTTCCGGAATTTCGATGCGCGCCCCGGCGCCATCACGCTGCCACTTGAGCTCAGTGTCGTACCCGAGTAGACGTACGGTCGCACCCGGTGCTGGCACAATGTTTTTCAATGCAATCGTCCCGGGAACAGCCTCGCCTTCATCGAGCAGGCAGATCGCGTACACTGCGCTAACCTTGCCACGGGTAAAGCACAGCTTGCCGTCGCGATAGGGCGCAACCGGACGTGTCGCATAAATCGCCTCGCCGTTGCTTTGCATCCACGTGCCGATTTCAGCCAGCCGTGCAACCGC
>JAJYBW010000150.1 GCA_021778815.1 Acidobacteriota bacterium
GGGTTGGTTCGGTGGTGTTGGTCAGCGCGGCGTCGTGCTTGCTATCCAGCGACAGCACGTGCAGATTGTGGTCGCGGATGAAGGAAACAGATTTGCCGTCGGGAGAAAACTTGGGATCGTCGCCGCTGCCTGCACCGGTGTTACAGGCGTCTAGCGCGGTATCTTTCTGCATGTCGTAGATCCACAGGGTGCCGGTGTTGTCGAACAGAAGATGCTTCGAGTCCGGCGACCATAAATAACTGGACACATGGTAGCGGGAGCGATGGTCTCGATCGCGTTCGTCATTCTTCGCGCCATAGATGGCGGCCAGGCGAGTTTCTGGCACTAATACGGAGGCCGCGCCGTTGGCTGCGTTGACGCCGATCACGTCATCGGGCTGCCCGTGCTCCGTGTCGCTAGAGAGGTAGGTGACGCGGTCGCTGCCGGGACTCCAAAGAAACTCTTGCGGGGCGCGTCCGAGCGGGCCGCCTGGTTGCCAGATGTCGGCGTTGGTCCACGCTTTGCCCTGCCCCTGCCGGGTTGTTTGGGCAATGGCGCTGAACGCGGCAAAAAACAAGGCTACCAGCAGGAGCGATTTTCGCATGTGGGTCAAAACTCCCGCATCCATTGTATAGAGCCACTGAAATTTCGGGCTTTGCGGCGGCTTGCGACATGCCGGGGCGAGGGCCAAGGGAATTTGGCGGACATTTTATCTCTGTGCGCGACGCGGTGAAGAGCGGTCGTGGCGGCGTCCGTGCTAGACTGCGTTTTTACCCTTCCTTGTATGCAAGAAGCTCTGGAAAAACTCGTCCATCTGCAGGAGCTGGAACAGCAGGCGCAGGCCTTGAGCCTGCAGATCGCGCAGTACACCGGGCGAGTTGAGGTGCGCGAAGCTGCTCTCTACGATACCGGGCGATTGCTGGAGCAAATTGCCACGGCGCTTGCCAAAGAATCATCGCTGCGGCGAAGCCTGGAGTTGGATGCAGAAGATATGCGGGAGAAAAGCGCTCGCTATCGCATTCAACTGGATGATGCAAGAAGCGATGGCCAGGTAAAGGCGCTGGAGCATCAGCTGAAGTTCTGCAAGAAAGAAATCGATCGCATTGACGAACTGGAATTCGCCAGCCTGATGGAAACCGAAGCGCTGGAAGTAAAGCAGCGGCTGCTGCATGAAACGCGCGCCAACCAGATGCAGTTGCTGGAGACGGAGAAGGCGAAGTCGCAGCTGGGACGGGACCGTGACAAGGTGAAGCTGGCAGAACTGTACCGGCAACGCGATGAAGCGCGGCAGGCGGCGAACCCGGAGTTGCTGGCGGAATACGATCGAATGGCCCGGGCCCACAAGATGCCGATTGCAACCGTGGAGCAGCAACGCTGTTCTGCCTGCCAGATGATGGTTCGGCCGCAGCGGTGGAATGAAATTCGCCAGGGTGCGGTGCATTTTTGCGAATCCTGCGGAAGATTTCTCTACTTCAATCCTGCGATTGATTTGAGCGACGCCATGCATCTGCCGTCGGCTCCGAAAAAACCGGCCGGCCTGGCGAAGGATGCGGCGCACCCCAAGCCCACTGGCTCTGACCGTCCCCAGCGAGAGGATTAACGGCTGATCCGTATGCAGCGAATCGCCGTGGACATGGATGAGGTAATGGCGGATACGCTGGGCGAACTGCTAGCCCGCTACAGCCGCGAACAAAATACCTCGTTGACCAAGCAGGACATTCAAGGCAAGTGGCTGTGGCAGGTGCTTCCGCAGGAAGGTCAGGACCTGATCGATTCCTACCTGCTGAGCGATGGCTTTTTTGAGGACATTCCTGTCATCGAAGGCAGCCAGGAAGTGTTGTTGCGGCTGAGTCGCCGTTACCAGATTTTTATCGCGACGGCGGCCATGGCATTTCCAAACTCGTTTGGCTCAAAGTATCGCTGGTTGCGGCGTCATTACGATTTTCTTTCTCCGCAGAATTTTGTTTTCTGCGGGGACAAAAGCATTCTGCATGCGGATTTTCTGATCGACGACATGCCGCGCAATCTGGCGTCCTTCCAGGGTGAAGGCATCCTTTTCACCGCGCCCCACAACGTGAACACAACCGGATATCGTCGCGTTGATAGCTGGCGAGACGTGGATGCAATGTTCCTGGGTTAATGGCGGTGACCGCTGAAAGTTGACTGATTGCTATGGAGATATTTTTTCTCTAACCACCGGCGAGTGAAAATCATTCGACGGGAAGGCGAGCCCTGGAGGCAGCCTTCCCGCCGTTAGAATCGGTCAAACTACCACTGCACTCCGGGATAGAGGCTGGGCAGGCGATAGGATCGGTAGAGCGGGGTCGCGGTCGATTGCAATTCCCAGACGGTTGATGCCTGGCTATTTTGAGTTACTTCGAACACGGCAGAGTTGAAGCCGATGTCGCACAGATCATAGTGCACATTGCCATTCGGCAGCACCTCCGCGTTTCCGCCGAAGGCGTTATACATGCTGGCAGGTACGATTTGATGAAAGCTGAACGTTGCGGTCTTCGTCGATTCGTTGACTTGCATGATCGGTACAGTGCTATAAAGACAGGCGGGCCCACTGCCGACTCCGCAGATCACTCCTGGGGCGAACACTCTGTCGTCGCCGTTGTCCATCATCGTCAGGTCGAAGATCCCTGCGTTACCTTTGCCGACGAAACTCGGTCCGTGCTGCGCATAAAACCAATCTGCAGGATTGGTATCCGCTTGACCGTTATTCATCAGCGTAAAATCTCCCTGGTATCCGAGTTTCCAGAGGATGCTGCCGTCGCCGGAACCGTTGGCATAGTCCACCTTGACGAGCCAATTCTGGTGACGGATGGAGACGACGAAATTTCCGTCGTCAGAGGAATAGATGATGGCGTTGGAATGTGTCCAGTCCGGGAATTGCATTGGATGTCGGTTCACGTCGAGGTGATCGAACTCATTCCACACCCATACAGGATTCCAATTGGCGTCTAGATCGACAACGACATCGCCCAGGACCTGTGTTGGGGTTGTCTGGCCGGTTAACACCACACTCTTTAGGGTATTGGCCATCACCAAGATATGACCGTTGGGTAGCGGAGTGAGATCATGGTGCATCGTGGCCAGAACCAACCCTGCAAATCCGTTGGAGGCAAGCGCAGTGTTCACCTCGGCAATCGACATCTGACGAACTGTGTTGCCGGCCAGGTCGATTTCGCGGATCAGGCAAGGCAGCGATGCAAAGTTCGGGTTTGTCAACGGTGCGCTGGAATCAGCGCAGAAGTCGACCAGAATGTCTCCATTCGGAAGCATCTTCGCTCCGTTGATTCCGGAACTCGGTACTTGATCCTTAAACGGGTAAGTCCAGATGACGTTTCCGTTCAGGTCGGTCGCATACAGACCTTGCGCCGGTCCCGCCACGCCGGTGATCATTTCAATTCCAGGTTGGGGGGTCATTCCGGCGGGAATCGTCGCGGAGAGCTGGGGTTGCTTCTGCCCGGTAAACTGCGGTCCTCCCATTAGGGGAACGGCGCCGGTGGTGAAGGTGTGGTCGACATCGGCGGCGGTAACGCCATCGGCCAGGGTGACGGCGGCTTGCAGGTGGTAGGCGGTGTTGGCGAGCATGCCGGCGACTTCAATGCTGACCGGACCGCCGCCACTGGGAGTGGCCACTGACCACGTCTGCTTGCCATAGCTGGTGGTGGGGCCAAAGTTGACGGTGACATTTCCGGCGAATGGAGGCGTGATGGTGTAAAGCGCCACCTGCGGATTCGTGGTGGCAGTGACCGTGCCGGCGGTCATGACAGCGGAGGTTCCGGTGAGCGTGACCAGCCCCGGAGCCAGTGGCAGAGGCACATTGGCCAGGCCAAGATTCAGGGTTGCGGTTTGCGATCCGGCTGTCGTGGGAGCATAGGTGATGACAATGGGACAACTGGAGGCCGCAGCCAGGGTGGTTCCACAGGACTGCGCGGTGACAACCGTGAAGCCGGCCGTCGATCCGACGATGGTGGGATTCAGCGTGAGCGGGTTGGTGCCTGTATTGGTGACCTCGACAACGGTCTGAGTCTCAGCATTGCCAACGATATTCTGGCCGAAGTCATATGATGTAGCGCTGATGCTTGCATTGGTGGTGGGCGAAACCGCATTGACCATGCTGCTGGATCCAGTGCTGCATCCAGTCAAGACCGCGGCCGCTGCAAGTAACATGCATGCGCCATAACGTACGCAATTCCTGGCCATCTCACAATTCTCCTTAAGGTTATGGATTCGATTGATTTCTTATTTTTTATGGAAGACAGCAGGCAGAACGACAGTGGATGATGGGCTCAATTTAACACGAAAGCATTACTTAAGTAAGTCAGAAAGTACTTTCGGTATCTAGATTTATTATTCGTCTGATTCGCGACATAACGCCTGCTCGGCGAAAACAACTTCTGGCTGAAAAAATGAAGGAACATTCGGTGAAAAGAAAAGAGCGCGCGGGGCGACAGGCAGCGCTCCGTATGGCCGATTTTGTTCGTGTATTCTGATTGAATGCTATTGGCAGCTTCTGTATACACCACGCACAATGAACGACTGCGCGCGCGCTGGAAGATTGAGGGAGGCTTGCCTCCAGTCCCCGGACAAAAAGTCGCAACCACCCGCATCGCTCCCGCGCCACAATCCGAAATTCCGCTGAAGTGGGTGAAGGAAGAATACCGTTTTCTGCCGTCGGATGATCTGGGGCCGACGATGGATGCGCCCTCCGATTATGCCGGCACGTTTGTGGTGTACGACTGGGACAGCCGCGAAATCATCTGGCAGTCCGACTGGGAAAAGCTGTTGGGAAATCCGGCTGGGTATTGTTTTGCCGATAGCCAGCTGTACATGAACGATTTTGAAGCGGGAAATATATTTCGCATCGGTTTGCAGCCAGAAGAACCCGGCAAGCTGCTGCAACGTATTTCTCATCCGTACTTCAACGATCTGCACAGCCTGGAAAGAACCAAGCGCGGCTTACTGGCGGCGGCGTGCGGTACAGATCTGGTCGTCGAAGTCGACCTGCAAGGCAACGTGATCTGGGAATGGTGGGCGGCGGAACATGGCTATGACGTCACACCCTCCGGGGATACGCGGCCCAGCGGGCGCGATGGCGAACATCGCAACGTGTACTATCACACGCGCTATCAGAGTACCCATGTGAACTGCGCTGTTGTTCGCGATCCAGAGCAAGAACGATTCATCCTGGCCTTGCTGTTTCACCAGGGCGTTCTGATTCAGATTGATCGCAGTCTTCCGCCAGAGCAGCAAAAGGGCGAAGTGATTTTGGAAGGTCTGGCGAGGCCGCATAGTCTCGAAAAGATTCCGGGCGGATGGATCTTCTGCAACAGCCTATCGAAGGAACTGGTGCTACTGGACGATGACCTGAAAGTCACCGGCAACATTTTTTACGATGGCGGATGGATTCAGGACTGCACACGCCTGCCGAACGGCAACATCGTATTGAATGATGTCGACAACACGGTGCTGGTGGAATTTGCAGCTCCCGATTGGAAGATCGTCAGCCGCACGAATTATCCGCACACCTGGCGTATGGGTGAGCTGGTCGTGGTTCCTACGCAGCATGAAGAGGCATTCCTCGACGCAGAGAATGGAAAAGCGGCATTGGTCGCCGGCTGAGAATCAGTTCCCGCGTGAACTAGCTTCCGCGAATCGAACTCCAGCTACCATTGCACACCGGGATAGAGACTGGGCAAACGGAGCGCGCGGTATACATTGTTGCGTGCAACGTGCATGTGCCACACCATTTTCGGATTGGCGCTCTGGGTGACCTCATAAATATTGGACGCCTGCCCCTGGTGACACAAATCAATCTGCACGTCTCCGTTCGCTAGAGGTTCAACGCCGCCGCCCCACATGGAGTACTGGTTGGGCGGAAATACGTCGTGAAAGATCAACGTGGCCGTCTTCGCTTGCTCATCGATGCGGAAGATGGGAACCGTGGTGTAGCAGTGGGGCTCCCCTTTGTCGACACAGACCTTTCTGTCCTGCATCACCCTGTTGTTGCCGTTATCCATCATGCCTAAATCGAAAACCCCGGCATCGCGATCGCCGAAAATTGTGGGATTGTGCTGCCCATAGTTCCAGTCGGTCGGAGAATTTCCGTTGATGAGTTTGAAGTCGCCGCCCTCGCCCAGCCGCCACAATACTTTGCCGCTACCATGGCCGTTGTCGTAATCGATCTTGATGACCCAGTGTTGCGCGCGCATGGAAACGATCAGGTTGCCGTCGTCCCGGGTGTAAAGAACGGCATTGGTGTGGGTCCAGTCCGGGAAATCCATCGGATGACGACGCACATCGAGGTGATCGAATTCGCTCCATGTCCACACGGGATTGAGGTTGGTGTCCAGGTCGACCAGGACATCGCCGATGACCCGCGTCATGCCGGGGTAACCGGGCAGATCGTTGTATTCTCGGGTGCCATTCGCGATCACGATCCAGTGGCCGTTGGGCAGTACTGCAACGTCATGATGCAGAATCTCCAGCGTCGGACCGGTATATCCAGTCGCGCGAAGCTTCCTGTTCAACTCGGCAACGGAGATCTGGCGTACGGTTTGGCCGGCGAGATTGATCTCGCGTACCAGGCTCGGCGTGTGCGGCGGCGGGTTGCCGTCGGGGCTATCGACCAGCGCGTGCGAAGCTAAGCCAATGACCATAACGAAATTGCCATTGGGAAGCAGCTTGATCGGGTTAATGATGGTGGCGAAGCGGTGGGCGGGGGGTGGGGTCTTCCATAGAGACCTGTCCCACAGCATCGGCTTGCCGCTTGGATGCAACCCCAGCTTCTGCCCCGCCCAACTTCGCCAGCCGATCAGCGTCAAATATGCGGAGTGCACATAGCGATGAAATTGCACCCACGAAGAGGATTCGCGGTCTGGATAGTCGTAGGACCATAGGACATGTCCATTCAGGTCTGTCACCGTCGCCTGCGCGTATCGGCCAATGGTGGGATTCAACAACTCCACGCCAGCCTGCGGAGTTCCTGTGGTTTGAACCGTGATGGGCGGAATCCAGTCGGACGGATAGTGTCCCGTGGTGAAGGTGTGATCGACATCGTTGAGAGTGGTGCCATCCTGAAATCGAACCGATGCGCGCATGTGGTACGTGGTGTCGGCGCGCATGCCGGCAACAAAGATGTTCGCACGCTGACCGCCGGAATCTGTGACGATTGAGGTCTGCTTGCCATAGTCGGTGGAGGGACCAAACTCGACCGTGATCTGCGCTGCCGATTGCGGCAGGATGGTGTAGTGGGCGACCTGCGGGTTCTGGGTTGACTCGACTCTGCCTGGTTGCACAGCGTCCGGCGCGTGGCCGATGAGGGGAGCCGGTCGAACCTGTGGCTGTCCGCAGCCCAGAACGGCGCAGGCCAACAGGGAAAGCACAGCAGCGGATGTGCAACTCGCGGCGAGCCCGCTATCTAAACGCATCATCTGAAACCTCATTCTATTTCTCAAGGCTTACCATACGCGCCAGTGCACTCCAAGGGACAACATATATGGAGAGCGCGGACACGCGAGCAACAGAGCAAACTTGCCGGGCGAATCTCTCCATTCTATTTCGTTGGGCAAGCCACGGGTCGCCCGAGATTGTCGCGGCTTGCGGCGGAGGTTCACTGCAACCCCGCGTTCGTCGACGGCTTCCAACCGGAGTGAAAGGGAGAACGTCGATGGCAACCAAGAAATCCAGCAGTACGAGCCGTGCGAAAAAATCCGCAGCAAAGAAAAGTTCCAGCAAGAAAAAGTCGACGACCAGAAAATATAGTCCCAAGGCCGGCAAGAGTGTCGAGCGGGAGATGAAGGCGTTCAAGCAGGGAAAGCTGAAGAGTGGATCGGGCCGGAAGGTCACGAACCCGAAACAGGCCATCGCGATTGGACTATCGGAAGCCAGAAAATCCGGCGCCAAGGTGCCGAGGAAGAAATCCTCCAGCTAATAATGCGTGGCCATCGAAGTGGAATCCACGGCTGGTCTATTTCTCGGCGATGCTGATGCTCCGGCCGGGGATCCAAAAGGAAGGCCGAATTCACCAAGCCGATAGGAGAGAGCACATGCGGGAAATTTCCGGTCAGCCCGCGCGCGCGCGGGTCGTATTCCTCCGACAGCAGGCCAACCTCATTTCTTAGCCGCAATCACATCTTCTCTGCATCGCGCTTTCTTCCCATCAACGCGAGGAGCCTGCACCAGCCAGAAACTGCAAGTCCGGAAAGCTCCCTGCCGCGAAGCTTTTCGGACGGGCGATTGCGTTTCAACTAT
>JAJYBW010000151.1 GCA_021778815.1 Acidobacteriota bacterium
AGAGCTGGCCGATGATTGCGGTCGCAGGGGTGGAGCTGGCCGCGGAGGGGTGCGTCTCTGTCGATTCACCCTCCGCCTCAGTTTTGGCGGGCGTGCGACGACGGTGGACCTTGGCAGCGCGCTTCTTGGGCGGAGGTGCCTCTACGGGCGGCGGAGAAGTCGGCGCCGGCGTCGCCCCGGCGAGGATTACGGGTTCCAGGATGAGCGGTGGCAAGGTTGGTGGCGGAGCGATTACGGGAGCTTGGGCCTGCGGCGGCGGCAGCAGCGCTCGTTCCACCTTGCGATGGCAGCCAGCGATCGAAAACGTCAGCAGGAATGAAACAAAAAATAGGCGCCAGTACCGCATTCTTCCCCTGCATTTCTTCGACGGGCCAGCCTTCACACCTGCGTCGATCAACCTGCGATTCGATCGTATACCTAGCCGGCACTGGTGCTAAGAATCGGTTTTGGCTCCGGCAGGGGAGTCACTGGAAGCCGGAGGGTGAACTGTGTGCCAACATCCACCTCAGATTCTACTTGAACCGAACCATTGTGGAGTTGCAGTATACGATAGGTCATCGCCAGCCCGATACCCGTCCCATCCCGCTTGGTCGTGAAGTAGAGATTGAAGATACGGCTGAGGATCTCCCGCGGAATGCCACAGCCCTGGTCGCGGATACGCAGCGTGGCTTCATGCCCATGCTGCCGCAGTTCCACGTTCAATTCTCCACCGTCTGCCATGGATTGTGCGCCATTCAGCAGCACATTCAGCAGTGCCTGCTGAATCATATCGGCATCCACTCGAACATAGACAGGGGAGCCGGGCATCACGCTTACCACCTTGACGGATCGCTGTGCCAAATCCGGCTCCGCCAGGGTCAGTACTGTCGTAACAATCGAGCGCAGATCGTGCATGGCCAGATCGAGTTCCACGGGTCGGGAAAAATCGATCAGGGTCTGGACCACGCGATCGAGACGCCGAATTTCATTGTGAATGACGTCGACATGCCGCTCGGCGCTGCTATCGTTTCGAGCTAGTTTTTCGCGCAGTAACTCCAGATGGACAACGATGGCGTTGATAGGGTTCTTCACCTCATGGCCGACGCCGGAGGTCAGCCGTCCCAGGTCCGCCAACCGCCGTGACACTTCCAGCTCGTTCTCAATCTTCCGCATGGATTCGGTGTCATGCAGCGTCAGCAGGGCTCCCAGGGTATCGGCGGGAGTGGTGGGGTCCTCGCTGTGAATAAAGTCAAGCGAGACCTGAATGCGGCGCCCCGTCTCCGTGATGACTTCTTCCTGCATCAACATCACCCGCGCATTGAACGCACGGCGCACCACCTGGCCCAGCATCGATTGGCGATCGAAAATGTCATGCAACTCGACGCCGAGCATCTGCTGCCGCGTCATCCCCAGAAAATGCTCTACAGAATCGCTGACCATGACGGCGCGTGCGTCCTGGGTAAACAGCATCACGCCGTCCTGCAGGTTTTCCAGCACCTGGTCGAGGTTTTCTTTCAATGCCGTGAAGACTTCCTCCACGCTGCGCATGCGCTGGCCGATGCGTTCAATTTTGCTGGAGACGCGAGAAATTTCGTCCGACTTCGCCAACAGTAATCCAGATTCTGAGGCTGGCTGCGGCTCGGCCAGCATGAACTGATCGAGGCGGTCGCTAATCACCTGCAAAGGATGCAGTGCCATGTTGGAGAGCAATGCCGCCAGCACGATCGTCAACAGTACAGAGAGCACCACAATCACAAATTCTGCGCGCAACCACGGGGCCAGCTGGCTGCGAAGAAAGGTGGTTCGGACACCCACGCGAACTGTCAAAAACGGAGCATGATTGCGGTCGAGGCGAGCATCCACGGCATACACAGCCGGAGGCCCGAAGACGATTCGGAATTTTTGCCACGCGGTTTGTTGCTGCAGGGAGACGAAACTGGGCTGGTGGCCGAGGGCGTGACCTTGGAACATCGGGTCGGTACTCAGCAGAATTTTGCCGTCGCTGCCGGCGATGTTGATGTCGTAAATGGTCGGCTCATAGCGGATGAAAGAGGACAACATCAGGTGCAGCGCAGAATCCTGCTGCAAGGCTCGCGCCACGGCATCGTTTAGTGCCGCAGGATCGTTTGGAGGCAAAGCAACGTGCGCCATGCCATGCTCAATTGCCGCCCGCGCCGCCAGCATTACCTGAAGGGCAGCGATATCGGTGTGGCGATAGCTCTGCTGGATTCGTTCTGACAGCAATTGCGACAGGTACAGAGCGGACAGCACAATCACCATGGCGGACACCATCACGGTAACTGCTAAAACGAGCTTGAGGCGGATTCTCATGGCGGATGCTGGATTGATTCCCTGGGGTGGGGCCGCGAATTCCTCCGGCTCTCAATGTTGTCGAGACATATCAGCGATCCCGGATGGACGTGTCACCGCGGGTCGCCTGGGGTTAGTCGCTGCTCTCCGACGAGCTTCCGTATTCCTTCAGCTTATTGTGCAGTGTTTTCAGGCTGATTCCAAGAATTTCGGCGGCCCGCGTCTTGTTATTTCCGGTTGACTCCAAGGTGCGCAGGATCAGCCGCTTTTCCGCCTCGTCGACCGTTGTCCCGACGGGCATCTGCACCAGGTCGGAATCTATGACGGCGGCGACATGCGCCACGCCAAAACCCGGAGGCAAATGCTGGCGGCTCAGGATGCCGCTGCCGCACAGCACTACCGCCCGCTCCAGTACGTTGCGAAGTTCGCGAACATTTCCCGGCCAGTCATACGACTCGAATTCTCTCAGCAGGTCCGGCTCGATGCCGGTCACCTGGCAGCCATGGCGTTCATTCATGGACCGAATCAGGGCGTCTGCAATCAGCGGTATGTCTTCCCGGTGCCCGCGAAGCGGCGGCATTTCAATATTGAAGACATTGAGGCGATAGAACAGGTCGTTGCGCAAATGGCCGTCCGCGATTGCACTTGCGGGATCTTTATTGGTGGCGGCCAGCACCCGAACATTGATTTGCGTTTCCACTTTGCTGCCCAGACGCCGCAACGTGCGATCCTCCAAAACTCGCAGCAGCTTGGCCTGGGTGGCGATGGGCATCTCGCCAATCTCGTCCAACAGCAGGGTGCCTTCTTCCGCCAACTCAAAACAGCCGGCGCGACGTTCCACGGCTCCCGTAAATGCGCCCCGTTCATGCCCGAAGATTTCGCTTTCAATCAACGTTTCCGGAATGGCGGCGCAATTGACCGCGACGAACGGCTTGCTGCTGCGGCCGCTCAACTCATGCAGGGTCCGCGCCACTACTTCTTTACCGGTGCCGCTCTCTCCGGTGATCAGGACGGAAACATTGTTGGGCGCGATTCGTTCAATCAAGCGGAAAATCTCCTGCATCGGGGCAGATTTTCCGACCAGGGAACCCAGCACCCCGGTTTCCTGGACCTTGCGGCGAACATTTTCGATTTCCCGCTCTGCCTGTTGTTGCGAACCGGCGCTAGCGAGCAGGCGTTTCAGGCGAATCGGGTCAACCGGCTTCTGGATGTAATCGAAGGCGCCCATCTTCATCGATTCCACGGCGCTTTCGATACTGCCCTGCGCGGTCAGCATAATCACGGCCATCTTGTCCTGCAGTTTTACCAGGTGCGACAGCAGAGTCAGCCCATCCATGCGCGGCATCTTTAAATCTGAGACGAGGATGGTGGGATGCCAGTCCTGGATGCGCTCCAGTGCCTCCACGCCGTCCTCCGCTACTTCCGTGGCATATCCCCAGCCTGAAATCAGCTCCGCCAATCCCATGCGGGCATTGGGTTCATCTTCGACAATTAAAACTCTTTGACTCATAAAATTTGGTATTTCCCTTGGGCACCGAAACGTGGGTGATCTCCCACCGCAATGGCGATCCCATGGTGCCTATCCTGTCCTGTTTGTACCATGGAGCCCGGTTTACCGCTTGCCGCCCCAGGCGGTCCGACAGTGGCTCCAGGAAGCGTCTTCGCCATGTATTCTGAAGTCTCATATGGATCATGAAATTTCTGTACAGGACCTTCAGGAGAAATTGAAGGAGACTGCGTCCAATCGAGATGCAGCTCCTTTTTGCTTATTGGACGTGCGTGAACCGTGGGAAGCGGAGTTGTGCTGCCTACCCGGAGCTCAATTGATTCCCATGGGAGACATGCCGGCGAGAGCGCATCAGGAGCTGGATCCTGACACCCACATCGTCGTCTATTGCCATCACGGTGTCCGCTCTCTGAGTGTGGTATTTTGGCTGCGCGAACAGGGGTTTGAACGAGCGCAATCGCTGGCCGGTGGAATTGAAAACTGGGCGCGGCTTGCGGATCCATCCATGGCTCGATACTGACCCAGGGAACGCCCTGTATGTTTTACCTTCCGAGGAACGCGAATGTCGACAGAAGCTCTCCAATTTGCACGCCAGAATCAAAACCGATTTCTCGATGAACTGAAGGATCTTCTGCGAATCCCGTCCATCTCCACTCTGCCGGAACATCGCGGAGATGTTCGCCGTGCCGCCGAGGTTCTGGCCGCTGAACTCAACCGTATCGGCATGGAACATGTCGAGGTGATTGAAACCAGCGGTCATCCACTGGTCTATGCGGATTGGCTGCATGCCAAGGGCAAGGCGACCTGCCTTTGCTATGGGCATTACGATGTACAACCGCCCGATCCGCTGGAAGAGTGGACGACACCGCCGTTTGAGCCGACGGAGCGGGATGGCAACATCTATGCTCGCGGCGCGGTCGACGACAAGGGCCAGATGTACATGCACGTCAAGGCGCTGGAGAGCTTGTTGCATGCGCATGAAGGCAAGCTACCGCTAAATATTCGCATCATCCTTGAAGGCGAAGAGGAGGTTGGCGGCGAAGGGATTGCGCAGTTTGTCCGCGAGCATCCCGAACGCTTGCGCGCCGACTTTGCATTGATCTCCGATACGGAAATGTTTGCGCCGGATTTGCCGACATTGTGCGTTGGACTGCGCGGCATGATCTACACCGAGATCGAAGCGCGCGGAGCTGCCACGGACTTGCATTCCGGCATGTATGGAGGCGCTGCGCCGAATCCGTTTTTTGCCTTGTGCGAGGTTCTGTCGAAGTTAAAGGATGCCAACGGACATATTCTGATCCCCTGCCTCTACGACGACGTCGTGGCGCCCTCCGCGGCCGAACTAAATGCGTGGAAGTCGCTGCCTTTCGATGTAGCCGAATTTCAAAACAAAGAAGTTGGCTCCTCCGCGCTGACCGGAGAACAGGAATATTCCATTCTCGAGCGTCTCTGGGCGCGTCCTACCCTTGAGATTCACGGCATGCCCGGCGGCTTTATTGGCGATGGCGCCAAGACCGTGATTCCAGCGAAGGCCGCGGCCAAGGTGTCGCTGCGGTTGGTTCCGAACATGGAGCCGCGCAAGATTTTTGACCTCTACAAGAAATATGTGGAGTCTCTCTGTCCGAAAGGCATCGCGCTCGATGTTCGACTGATCCACTCCGGCGATGCGATCGTGATTGGCGTGGACAATCCCTACGTGAAAGCCGCCACGGCCGCGTTGCACGAAGTCTTCAAGAAGGACACGGTCTTCATCCGCTCCGGCGGGTCGATTCCAATCGTCGGTGATTTTGAGCGCAGCCTGAAAATTCCATCGGTCATGATGGGCTTCGGACTGCCGGACGACAATCTGCATGCTCCCAACGAGAAGTTCTGCATCGCCAATTTTCATCGTGGTATTGAATCGCTGATTCGCTTCTTTGAGAAACTGGGCGGGCAGCAGTAGTGCAGGCAGGCTCGTCCTCGGGCAAGGATTCCCAAAGCAACACGATGGGTGCTTCCCCGGAAATCTCCGGATTTGTTCTGGCCGGTGGTCGCAGTTCGCGGCTCGGTCGCGATAAGGCTCTGCTGGCATGGTCTCCCGAGGCTTTGGGGGAAGGGAACAGCCAGACCCTGCTGCAGTACTCCATTGCGCGACTTCAATGCATCTGCCGCACGGTTTCTGTGTGCGCCAACCGGAGCGATCTGCCGTTCGCGGGAGTCATCCTTCCAGATGCGCGCCCGGAGAGCGGGCCGCTGGGTGGTATCGTTGCCGCGCTGGAATATTCGTCCACCGATTGGAACCTGATGCTGGCTGTCGATTTGCCCTTTCTTCCGGTGGAGGTGCTGCAAGCCCTTGTGGCCTGCGCATACACGAGAGTGAAATCGAGAGGCGCGCCCAGCCCTTCTCCGTCGCAAATGGTGGCCTGCGTCCTACCGCAGTTCGATGGATTGCCGCAGCCGCTCTGCGGGCTCTATCATCGTGCGTTGGCGCCAGGGCTTCGCCGGGCATTAGAGTCTGGCAAGCTTAAGGTGATGGCTGCGCTGCAGGAGGCATGTGAGATCGCCCAACCCAGCCGTCGATCTGACGGCGCAGGGCTTCGGATCGAGATGTGGAATGTCGCAGCGTTTGCTGCGACGCGGCCCGCGGCTCCCAATGCCAGGGAGTGGTTTCTGAATATCAATACTCCCGAAGACTGGGAACGGGCTCGACAGTCTCGGTCCCGGTAATTCTCAGCAGCAATTCGCACCAACTTCGGCTATCTTCAAAAGAATGGCAGAACGCTCATCTTCGCCGCCCCAGCCCTTCATTGCCTTTGAACACGTTTGCAAACGGTTCGGCGACAACGTTGTGCTGGATGACGTCAGCTTCTTCGTGCTGCCCGGAGAAACGCTCTGCATCATTGGGCGCAGCGGCGTCGGCAAGTCAGTGTCGCTGGAAATCATCATGGGATTTCTCAAGCCGGATTCGGGCCGAATTATCGTCAAGGGAGAAGACGTCACTGACTTCAACGAAGAGCAGATGCAGTCGATTCGGCGCGATGTGACCATGGTTTTTCAGAGTGGGGCGCTATTCGACTCCCTTACGGTGTTTGAAAATGTGGCTTTCCCGCTGCGACAGCGCGGAGAGTTGGGTGAAGATCAGATTGACCAGATCGTGAATGGCCTGCTGGGGATGGTGGGGGTGAGCGAAATGGCGCACGGTCTGCCTTCGGACCTTTCCACCGGCATGCGACGCGCCGTGGCCATCGGACGAGCGCTGGCTGCGCAACCCGAGGCCATCCTGTATGACGAGCCCACCACGATGGTCGACCCCCTGATGGCGCACTTGATGGGAAACCTGATCCAGAAAGTGAAAATACAGCTGCGGCTGACCAGCATCGTGGTGACTCACGACATGCAGATCGCCGAAAAACTGGCCGATCGCGTCCTTTTTCTGCACGAGGGGAAGGCGGAGTTTTTTGGCTCAGTGGAACAGTTGCGCCAGACCACCGACCCCGTTTTGCAGGAGTTTCTGCGCCTGGACGAACGTACGTTGCCCAATCCAGCGTTGTGGAAATAGGTCTGTGCCGCAGCCGGTTGACCTCGGTAACCTGCCGGTCTAGGTAACCTGTGCCGGTGGAGAAGTTTGAGGTGAGGTACCTTCGTGCAGGGGGTAACGTAATTTCATTGCAATCTGGTCCGTCACCATCTACCATCGGTAAAACGCTGGTTCGAGAAACGACTGGGTTACTGTTATCGGTTACGCAGCATCTAACTTTGAATGCCGCTACAGGTAGCAATCCACAAAGGAAAGCTCAGCGGGTTTGTTGATTCGATAATAATTCTTTGGGAACTGGAATTTTTAACTTTCGGTTCGCATTTCAGGCAAGTGACCACTGCTAAGATGGCCCTGACCTGTTCACTTCTCTTGATCTAATTTCGCTTTCCCTTCTGCCTGTTGTGGCGACTCACAAACGCAAGTAGAGAAGACACAGAATGGCTTCCCCTGATTTAAGTCATTGGTTTCCGGCTCGAAGCGCGGATAATTTCGTCGAGTTGCGCCCGCGGGTGGGCGGAATCGGCCCCGCTGGCCGCAGCCCGTCCCGCACAGTGACGCTGCTTTGGATGGCGGTCGACATCCTGACTGTCGTTGTGGCTGCCATGCTGGCGACACACTTTCGCGAGACAAATTTCCTTTCTTACTTCGACAATCGCGCTCCTCTGGCTGGCAATCCATCCTCCCTGCTGTTGTACCTGGCGGGATTCTCCC
>JAJYBW010000152.1 GCA_021778815.1 Acidobacteriota bacterium
ACCGCAGAATGATTTGTATTGCTCGATGGACGGCAAAGACAAATCCTACTGCACCCCGGAGTCGTACAAAGGCGCATCGGTGCGGCTGTGGCGCAACCGTGGCAATGGGACATTTGAGGATGCCACCCACAAATCGGGTCTGTACGACTCGACTTCAAAGAGCATGGGCATTGCCATCCTCGACGCCAACCAGGATGGATGGCCGGACATTGCCATCAGCAACGACACCCAGCCCAACAAGCTCTACATGAATAACCGCAACGGCACATTTACGGAAAAAGGTGTGGTCTCTGGCATCGGCTTCAGTGAAGATGGCGTGGCGCGCGCCGGCATGGGAATCGATGCGGCCGACTATAACCACTCCGGCTATCCCAGTCTGGCCATTACAAACTTTTCCAATCAGATGATCTCGCTGTACCAGAACCAGAAGAATGGATTGTTCGTCGACATGGCTCCGCAGTCGGAAGTGGGTCGAAAAAGTTTGCTGACGCTGGGCTTCGGCTGTTTCTTCTTCGACTACGATCTGGACGGCTGGCTGGACCTGTTTATCGCCGACGGCCACCTGGACCCGGACATCGAGAAAGTGCAGCAGCAGGTCCACTACGCGGAAGCTCCGCATCTGTTTCACAACGACGGTGGCGGCAAATTTCAGGATGTCGCGGAGGCGATGGGAAAATCCTTCGATGAGCGGCGAGTGGGTCGGGGCGCGGCGTATGGGGACATCAACAACGATGGCGCGCTGGATCTGATCCTGACGACCAACAACGGGCCGGCGGTGCTGTTCCGCAATACCGGCGCGACAAATCACTCCTTGCGCGTGAAGCTGTGGGGAACCAAGTCGAACCGGAACGGCATCGACGCAGTGGTGTTTGTAAAGTCGGCGAAGACGGAACAGAAGCTAACCATGCGCAGCGGATCGAGCTATCTTTCCTCCAGCGAACTGGTGCTGACCTTCGGATTGGGTCAGGCGGAGAAGGCGGATGTGGTCGAAATCCATTGGCCCAGCGGAGCTACGCAGCGGCTGACGAATATCAACGCAGGCCAGACAATTACGGTGCGCGAAGATCAAGGCATCGTGCACGCGGAGCCGTTTCAGAAGCGAGCTCTGTAGAAAATCGGCGTTGCCGCCAGTGCAACCCATGATAGCGGCGGCGCTTCTACCGCAGAGGCGCACTCGGAGCGATCTGTTGAGTGGAGATCACATTAGGGTGTGCGCGGCGCACGATCAACAAAGAGCACACAATCATGATTCCAAGCGCAGCGACGGGAACCAGCAAGCCGTCGCGCAAAGAGCCGGTGTGCGTGGAAAGCTTGCCGGTCAACCAGGGCAGCACGGAGCCACCCATTCCAGCCACGGAGAAGAGCCATTTGGTTTGCGGCGATTCGTGGGCAAGAGCCAGGACGCGGGAGGCACAGAGGGGAAAGATGGGCCCTAATGCGAGGCCCGCAGATACGGCGGAGATCAGGATAGCCACCGGGGAATGATTGAGCAGAATTGAAATGACGCTGCCGCAGGCGATGATCATGGCGGCCAGAAGCAGGTGCGACTCCGATGCCCGCAGCAGAACGGCAGGCGCGAGAAGGCGGCCGCACAAAAGAGCGAGCCAGAAGCAGGAAGTGATGAGTGCGGCCCACAGCCCCCCGCTGATCGGGAGACGATGGACGAATGTCATCATCCAGCCGCTGACCGAGACTTCGACGCCGACGTATAGAAACCCGAGCAGAGAAAAGCCGGCAATCAGGAGCCATGGCGTCGCACCCTGGCTGACTCGCAGGCGACGGATGACATTTCCCATCAAGCTGGCCCGATAACGTCGCAGGATCAAGGCGATTGCCGCGAAGACTACGGCGACAACGAAGTAGATGTGCATGGGAGGCGCGTATCGAACCCAGCGGGCTGCCACTTCGGGCGAGAGAGCTGCGCCGACGATCCAGGAGGCGTTCAGTAATGAGAGCGCAGCCCCTGGGCGCTCGAAGACCGTGCCGCCAACCATGTTGATGGCAGTCATGGCCCAGCCCAATCCCATGCCGAAAAAGAAAAAAACGACGGCCGCGGCGTGGCCGTGCAGGATTCCCAGGGCAACGGCTCCTGCCACCATAACAAAATAGCCTTCTTGAATGCTGCGAAACAGATCTGCCCGCACCAGCAAGGCACCGATGGCGGCCCCGGTAAATTGGCATGCGAAGAGGAATCCGGCTTGAGCGTCCGTGAGGCTCCAGGCAGAGTGCAGGGTTGGAAGCAGGCAGCCGAGCAAGGTGGTGCCGAAGCCAGTTGCGGCAAACGCGATATGCAGCCACACGACGGAGATCAGGCGACGATCATTCCTTGGCAAGGGTGGCGATCCGATTCCTGGAGGATACATCCTTGTTCTTCGCTCTGCTTCCGCCTTTGCGATGCGAGTCTGGGAGATCATCGGCAGCGGCGACAGCAGCGGTCGATTCGCGTACCGTGAGTTCGGGATAAATGACAATTTGCTCGCGAAATTCTTCCGTTCCCCGCAGCCTGCCAAGCAAGTGCTGTGACGCCATCCAGCCCATTTCCCGCAATGGCTGCCGAACCGTGGTGAGGCTGGGGCTGACAAAAGCAGCTGCCTTGATATCGTCGAAGCCGACGACCGAAACGTCGGTGGGCACGCGCAGGCCAGCATCCTGAAGCGCGTGTATGGCGCCAATCGCAGCCGTGTCATTGAAGGAAACCAGCGCGGTAAAGCGTTTCTTACGGGCGAGCAGTTGCTGCACCAGGGGATATACCAGGGCCGGAGTAATCGCGTCGCGATCGAGTCGGATCACGAGCTCCGGCTTGATTGCGAGGCCGAGTTTCTGCGCCGTCTTCACCGTGCTTCTCCAGCGCTCAGCGGTGTCGGAACTGAAGGGATGGCCGCGCATAAACGCAACCTCCCGGTGACCCAAAGAATAGAGATACGTCAACGCCAGTTCGGCTGCCCGGTCGTGGTCCAGCACGAGGTTGGAGATGCCGTCGACGCGGGTGTGCCCCGCCACCGCTACGACTGGGATTGGAAACGGGTGATCCAAGATGGTATCGATCGCGATCAACCCTTCAGCCCCACGACTAAGTAGCATGTGGGTGTATTCCTCCACCAGATCTTTGCGATGGCTATGATGCACGGTGAAGTAAAAATACCCCTTGCTCATCAGGTGATCGCCGATTCCGCTCATGATTTGCGTGTGGTAATCTTCGGCCAGTTCGGGAACCAGGATGCCAATGGTGTGGGTCTTTCGGTTGCGCAGGGAACGCGCCAGAAGGTTCGGTTGATAGCCGAGCTTTTCGGCGGCAGCCTTGATGCGCTCGCGCGTGGGCTGCGGAATGGAACGTCCGGGGACGTTGTTCAACACTACGGAAACGGTCGCAGGATTCAGGCCAAGATGTTCCGCCAGTTGTTTCAGGCTGACAGCCTCGCCGGTGGAGTTCGGCATCGACTTGCGGCGGCGATTTTCGCTAGTCGGCATCCGTGCTCCCTGTGGTGACGATAGGCGACCCATATGTAGTCATCCAGCCCTCTTGGCTTTCGAAGCAAGAATGTCACTCATCCTAAACTCCCAAAAGACTGCCTGCAAAGTCAAAGGCTGTCACGCGGAAGTGCCCGTAGAAGTGCCTCTCTACCGATTCGGTGGACAGCGACACGGCTGCGAAATAGCGCGGCTCGAATCGAAGAAAACCGGTCATTCAGCAACCTGATCTTTTCTGCGGAAATGAAAACTCCGCGCGAAAGGCGCATACGCCAGTGATGGCGTAGACAATCGATTGACTGCAAGCCTACAACAAACTTTATTCCTTAACAAAAGAATAATGTCGGCTGCCTGGTGGATCGACGTCCTGAAGCCTAGCGCTGTCATCAGCAACATTCTGCCAATAATTTTGGGAGATACGGGAAAAGATTTCCAGGATTCTTGAGTCTACAATGCATACTGCTCGGTGGGCGGGAATGGGAGGCTCTCATGAAATCGAAATCGATCGTACATCCGTTATTTGCCTTTGTGGCTTTTGTACCCTTTGCGGCCTGCAGTTTGATGGCGCAAACCGCAAACGTCTGGTTGACAACTCCCGATAAGTCTTCGCTGGTGGCGCAGCAACCGAATGCTTTGCAATTCTCAACTGCCAAGAGCGACGTGCCCACGATTGCGGTGGACGATGCGAAGAAGTTTCAAACCATCGACGGATTCGGGTTTGCGTTGACCGGCGGAAGCGCGCAACTGCTGATGCACATGTCGGCCCCGGCGAGAGCTTCCCTGCTGAAACAACTTTTCTCGAACAATGGCGATGGCATCGGCGTGAGCTATCTTCGGGTGAGCATCGGCTCCTCGGACATGAATGCCAACGTGTATTCCTACGACGATATGCCGGCGGGAGAAACAGATCCAACGCTGGCGAAATTCAGCCTGGCTCCGGACGAAGTCGATGTGATTCCAGCGCTGAAAGAGATTCTGGCGCTCAATCCCAAGATTAAAATCCTGGGATCGCCGTGGTCGGCTCCTGCATGGATGAAGACGAATGACAAGTCCAAGGGAGGCACGCTAAAGCCGGAGTACTACAAAGCCTACGCGCAGTATTTCGTGAAGTATGTGCGAGGCATGAAGGCTGCAGGAATCACGATTGACGCCATCACGGTGCAGAACGAACCGCTGAATCCGAAGAACACGCCCAGCATGGTGATGTTTGCCAAACAGGAAGATAACTTCATCAAGGATGCGTTGGGGCCGGCCTTTAAAAAAGCGCATGTCCGTGCGAAGATCCTGATCTATGACCACAATCCCGACGTCACGTCATACGCGCTTTCAATTTTGAAAGATCCGGACGCCAGCAAGTATGTCGACGGATCGGCGTGGCATTTATACGGCGGGGGAATCACTGCGTTGACAGAAGTGCATGACGCCTTTCCTGACAAGAATATTTATTTCACGGAGCAATCGATTGGTCATGGCCACAACGAGACCAGCATCGATATTTCAGAACCGGTCAGCGAAGTGGTGATTGGAGCTACTCGGAATTGGAGCAAGAACGTTCTGCTGTGGAACCTGGCGGCCGATCCTGAGAACGGGCCGCACACCAACGACGGAGGGTGCGGTTCTTGCATTGGGGCAATTACTCTGGATGGCGACAAGGCCACGCTGAATGTGGCCTATTACGTGATCGCGCAGGTCTCGAAATTTGTGCCGGCAGGCTCGGTTCGGGTGGAGTCCAATGACGTTGAACAACTGGCAAACGTGGCATTCCGCACGCCCGAGGGAAAAATGGTGCTGATTGTCTCCAACACCGGGAATTTTCCGACAACATTCAACGTGATCTATCACGGCAAGGCGATGACGGCGACGTTGCCGGAGGGCGATGTCGCGACCTACGTCTGGTAGGCCGCTGGACGATCTGCAGAGAACAATCGTACCTGTCGTGGGAGGAAGTCAATGAAGATTGGATCCATCAAGTCTGCCGTGTTGTTGATCCTGGCATCGCTGATGGCGACGCCGTTGCTGGCTGCCTTCTACTACCCCGTTCGCCTCGACGATCCGACCGCGGTGTATCTGACGCCGGACAAATTTCCTGTTCATGGAGGTGGGGTGGCCGACGACAGCGCGTCGATTCAAACATCTTTATTTATGACCCCAGCGGAAAACGAATTCGGACCATCGACGTTCCGGAGCGCCCCATTGACCTGATCCTCGGCGGCAAGGATGGCAAGACGCTTTTCATCCTGACACACAGCACGCTGTACTCGATTCAACCGCGTTTCTAGCCCCGCTTCACTCCATAGCCGACGGGCCTGTTTCGTGACCTGCGTCACAGGCGAACGTGCACTTTCTCCCTATACTTCTCAGTACCTTCCGCAGAAAAGAGCACGCCCAGCGGATTTCCGCGTTGAGCGCTCGGGTATGGGGCATGAAGCTATTGTGGACCACGTTGGCAGCCGGTTTGTTCGTGGCACTGTGCACCCTGCATGGAGCCTCGGGGGCGGCCGCAAGCCCGGTGGCGCCGGCGGGACCGACCCATTCTTCAGCGAATCCGGCGATCGCGTTCATTGAAGCGCCCATTGTTACGTGGGGCAGCCTGACGCAGCGCTTTCCTCAGGGAAGCCGCCTGATGCGACTGCGCAGCGGCGGTGGGCCTGCATCTGCGTTTCCGCTGACGCCAGATTTCTTCGCTGCCGCCGATCCCCAAGTCTCTTTCGACGGAAGCCGAATTCTTTTCTCCGCCCAGCGGGCGAAAGGCGATTCCTGGCAGATATGGGAGATGGCCGCGGATGGGTCGGGATTGCAACAGATTACGCACTGCGCCGGCGATTGCCTCGAACCCAAATATTTGCCGCAGAGCCAGATGGTTTACACGGCGGTCAGCGGCGCGGGTGCGCAGCGAGCGTCGGCGGTCTACGTGAGACGGATCGATGGATCGGACGCCCACCCCATCACCTTTGGGCCGGGAAATTTTGAGGTGGAAACGGTGCTCCAGAGCGGGCGAATTCTGCTTTCGGCTGAGTCGCTGCTGGTGCCGGAGAGCGCGACGAAAAGGTCGCGCACGCTGTTCACGGTGCGACCGGATGGATCGGGCCTGGCGCTGCTTCGCAACGACGCAACGGCCAACAAGAACCGTAGCGGTGCGATCGAGTTGGCGGATGGAACCATTGTGTTTCTTGAAGCGGCTGGCGATTCTGCGGATGGACAGTTGGCATGGATCCGGCAGGGGGCGTTGCGCGCCTCCGCCTTGACGAGGCCACCAGCGGAGTATGGCTCCGCAGAACAGCTCACGGACGCGACCTTAGTCGTGGCCAGGGAGAATTCGTCGCGGTCGAAGCATGGCAATTTTGACCTTTACACCTTCGATCGCGGCAGCAAGTCGGTGGGCGATTTGCTGTATCACGACGCAAAGGTTTCCAGTCTGCAGGCGGTTCCGCTGGTTGCACATGCGCTGCCGCAGATCTATTGGAGCATTCTCCATCCAACCGCAGACACCGGGCGGATTCTCTGCCTGGATTCCTACATTTCACAAGATCTGGCGAGCGGTCGTCTGGCAGGACGCATCGCAAGGGTTCGTGTCTTGATGCTGGAACAACCGGGAAACCGTGAGCGCATCGTGGGCGATGCACCTGTTGAATCCGATGGTTCGTTTTATGCAACCGTTCCGGCGGATGAGCCGATTCGATTTGAGCTGCTCGGAGCCAAGGGAGAGCTCCTGCACGCGCAGCGTAGCTGGATCTGGGTGCGCAATGGCGAAGATCGCGGCTGCCAGGGATGTCACGACAGTCCGGCTCTTGCGCCTGCAAATCATTTTCCGCTGGCGCTGCGGCGTTTCGATACACCCACGCCGCTCGGCAACGCGATGCGCGCGCAACGCGAGGGGCAACAGTGAGACACCAATGAGAATATTTCCCCGCCACCTTTTAGTCCGGACCGCATCCGCATTACCTTTGCTGGCGTTGGCAGCGGCTGGAACTCTTTTCGGACAGAAGACTGCTCCGGTGACGAACCCTACGACCTCCCCGTTGCCGCAGTTTGAAGATGTAACGCAGAAGTCTGGAATCGATTTCCGTCAATCGTTCGGTGAAAAAGATTTGAGTTCGATTCTGGAAGGCGCCGGTTCCGGCTGCGCGTGGATTGACTACAACAATGACGGCTTGCTCGATCTGTATGTCGTCAGCGGACGCTATCTTCCGGGGATCACCGATCACTCTGCGCCTGACGGCAAGGACGCTACGAATCATCTGTATCGCAACAATGGTAACGGAACGTTTACCGATGTGACTGCCACTGCGGGCGTCGCCGGAAATGGTTTTGGCGTGGGCGTGACCGCGGGCGATTTCGACAACGATGGCAACGAAGATTTGTACGTCACCAACTACAACTCCGCCATTCTGTACCACAACAACGGGAATGGAACGTTCACCGATGTCACAGCAAAAGCTGGCGTGGAAAATCCGTTCTTCGGGACGGGGGCGGCGTTTGTGGACTACGACCGTGACGGGAGGCTGGATCTTTTTGTCGGGAATTATCTGAACT
>JAJYBW010000153.1 GCA_021778815.1 Acidobacteriota bacterium
CAAAGAACAGTTTCCGACAAAATCGATGATCGTATAACAGGAGAGCATGGACTGGGACCCGCCTCACAAGTGAAATATCAAATGTGGATGGAAGCAAGGTTGCAGGCAAATTTGCCTGCAACCTTGCCTGGCAGCAGTCGAAGTCGCCCGCGCGGGGCATAGGGCTTTGTACCGCAGGAGGAAAATCTGCATGCATTAATGCACAATCTTCAGTCCGGAGATCGAGACCACTTGTAACGCTGCCCGTGCAAACGCGCTGACTCCATCCCATCCTGCAAACGAAGGAATCTACAAATTTTAACGGAAGATCTCGCACCGAATCGCGCGCCCGTTCAAAGCGCATTTGGATCGTGAGGGTACCTGAACCCTTATTGAGAAACCCGCAGGCAGAATTTTTCCATCCAACGTTTTGCGCACCATTCAAGACCTTTGCATCACCGGCACCGAAGGCCTCGGTTCAACCGGCGCGGCTGTGATCGTCAATTTGGCCGGCATCAGCCCCGGTCCTGGCCAACCGGCCGGCAGTGCTTCAATGTGAATCTGACCTGGACGTTTTGTGCTCTGGATGATCACCTGGGCAAGGCCGTTAAAGAGCGAACGTTTGGGTGCTTTGTCGCTTTCCTGGCAGTTGGGATTGCCGTTCCCCACGCCGATCAACTGCCCAGGCCCAAAGACCTGGAATCTTATCCGGTTGCTCGCAGTGGGGACGGGCCGCCCATCCTTGTCGAGAGCCTCCACTTTCAGAATAGCTACATCTTCGCCGTCTGCGTTGATCTCGGCACGATCCGCAGTCAACCGGATCGAAATAGGCGGACCAGTCGTTTCCCGCTTCTCGGTCAGAATGATGTTGCCGTGCTTCCACCCCCGCGCCTCGATCGCGCCCGGTTCAAATCTCACCTTCCACTCCACATGGCCGAGGGATGGAACTTTCTGGCGTCCCAGGCTCTTGCCATTCACCATTAATTCGACCTCTTCTAGGTTGGAATAAACCCAGACCGGAATCTCATCGCCTTCCCTGCCATGCCAGTTCCAGTGAGGGAACAGATGTAGGGATGGCTTCCTGCCCCACCACGCTTTGTAGTAATAGAAGTAGTCCTTCGGGAAACCGCACGTGTCCACGATACCGAACTGTGAACTGATAGAAGGCCAGCCGTATGGCGTCGGTTCACCGCGATAATCGAATCCCGTCCAGGCAAATCCGCCCGCCTCCCACTCGCGCGTGCCATAGAACTTCCACCATTCTTCCGGTGTCTGGCCCCAGGCCACAACGCCGTCATAGCAATTCACTTCGTTCCGCAGTGGATCGGTATTGTATACACCGCGCGTGCTGATGGCGCTGGATGTCTCTGACCCGTAGAGCGGACGTTTTGGGTACTTTTTATGGAACGCCTGGGGATACCTCTGCGTGTTGTAGTTGAATCCTATGATATCGAGCGGCTCAGACACGCCCTTTTCGTTATCACCATTCACAGCAGCGGAAACCACTCGCGTCGGGTCGAGTTCGTGGCAGAGATCTACCATACTGGCGGCGATCCTGGCCCCCTGTTCTGCCATCGGGCCTTGCAGCAGCCCTTCTTCATTTCCAATAGACCAAATGATAATGGAGGGTGAGTTGCGATAGCGCTTGATCATGAGTTCGACCTGCCGCATGGCCGAAGGATTCGAGCTCATCTGGCGAGTCTCGCACATCATCATCAAGCCCATGCGGTCGCAGGCCTCCACCCACTCAGGTGTCGGCATGTTGTGGGAGGTGCGTACAGCGTTGCATCCCATCTCGCGCAGTACCCCGAGTCGGAAACATTGCAACCGATCGGGGAGGGCCGCTCCCACACCGGCATGATCCTGATGGTTGCACGTGCCTTGAATCTTGAGCGGTTTCCCATTGAGCGAGAAGCCCTTCTCCGCGTCGAAAACAGCCGTGCGCACGCCGAACGTAACACCTTCCGCATCACACACACGGCCGTTAGCCAGGACAGCCACGATGGCGGAGTACAGGTTCGGCTCATCAACCGACCAGAAAGCCGGATTCGCAAGCTTCGCGGTCGTCCTGTGGGTCGAGGAAGCGTCCACAGGGATGGGCTGGATGGTTGATTCAGCGGTAGCAACAGTCGCGCCGCTGGCATTGAGGATCTTCCAGGCGACTCTGCAGTTCGCAGCCCGCCCACTCTCGTTCTGTACTATCGTCGTCAAATCCAATACTGCTGAGTTGCCGCTCACCGTGGGCCGGACGGTGCTCTCCCATTTCCCCAGGTGGATTGCGTCGGTCTTTGCAAGCCACACGTGCCTATAGATTCCAGCTCCCTCGTAAAACCAGCCATCACCGAAGCTAGCATCCACGCGGAGGACGATATAGTTGTTTGCGCCATAGGACAAGAAATCAGTCAGATCGAACCGGAAAGGTGCATACCCGTTATCGTTTTGGCCTATGAAGCAACCATTGACAAAGACCAGCACGTCTCGCATAGCACCGTCGAACTCTACCCAAATACGGCGTCCCCGATCGCTGGCAGGAATCTCGAACTCGCGCCGGTACCAGCCGACGCTAGTCTCCGGATAGAGGCGGCCAAGCGGCTTGTAGCCGTGCGAGCGCAGCTGACTGTCTGCCATCCCTGAATCGTCATTCACGAATGGGAGATCTACAGCCCAGTCGTGCGGAAGATCCAGCGCGCACCAACCGGAATCGTCGAAACCAGCTTTTGCAAATTTGAAGTCTCCGGTCTTGGAAAAATCGCTCTGACCCTTTCCGAATCCCAAATCTTTTGAGGGATCGTTGCCATTGCCAAAGATGAACTTCCAGCCAAAGTCGAAGAGTAACTGTTCTCGCGGCGCAACGGCGAGAGCCGTCGCCGCAGAGTTTACAGGCATATCGCCCCCGAGGAGTGCAACGCTTCGAGCCCAAGCAGGGTTGGCAGCCAAGGAAGAGGCCGAGAGAATCAGTCCGGATGATAACAAGTCACGGCGCGTGATGTAGGTCATAAGAGCCTCAATGGTGTCAGGAGTTAGCGGGCACGATAAAGAACGTGCGGATCAAAGTGGACCAGTTGAGTCCAGGGGCGGGCAATGTTTTCACGCCAGGGTCACTCTGAGCGCCACGGCATAATCTACCTCTGGTCGATACCGCTTCGCAAGCTCCACCCGCCGATCCGCCCCGAACGGGTAGTGCGGGAGGTTTACCCCACGCGGTTGGCATCCATGTCGCGTTGTCTAGCATTGCCTGGACTATTTTGCCGCCGTCCAGCGCGTAGGATAGTCTCTTCTCCGGCGGTAAGGCGCAGAAGAGGGCGTAGTCTTCGATGTACTGATCGAATCCGCTCGGAAATTCTAATGCATCACTTTGTACGAGCCGTCCAAAGGTCGGTATGGCGTTCGATGCGGCCGGAATCGCCAGAATCTTGCAGAAATCTCGTCGATGCACAATCGACTCCTGTAAATCCGCGAAGTGGCGGCGTTCCCGCGGCTTTGACTCCCAACGAGTGCTGATGATAACAATTGATGTTTGGCGATGTCAACGATACAGTTATCGCTTTCTTAAAGCGCGAGTCCATAGCAGCAGCACCTTTTTTGGGGAGCCGTCCACGGCTGTGATGCTCGAGATTGTTCCTCGCTAGAGAAGAACGCGTTGCCAAGCTAGAGACTCTTTTGATGCCGAAAGGAGGCAGGCTTCGCAAAGGAGAACATGAAAACTTCACGAAGGGAATTTTTTCAGACGTCTACGGTAGCCGCTGGATTCGCGGTCTTGCACGGCCGCGCGATGCTTGGAGAGGGATTACATAGTGAGACTGCCTCCGCAGCGGGCAACAAACCGTCGCCAACACCGGCCGCCGAAAATCTAGATCCATTGCGGATCGCTAAGCGCCATGCGTTTGTGAAAGATTCGCCCACGCCTAACTTTTTTGAAGGCATGCTGCTAGGCAACGGCGACCTCGGACTCTGCGTCACGGTCCGTCCTGACGGGCTAGGCTTGCATATTGGGAAAAACGATTGCTGGGACATCCGAGTAAGCGAGGACAACCGCCGCAACCTGATGACGGAGAGTGAACTGTTGCAGCTCTGGCGGTTGTCTTCAGACCAAGCGAAGCGCCTGGGCAATCCAAAAATGATCGACCTTCAGTCGGAAATCCCTATCTTTCGCGACTATGCAAACATGGCCGAGGCTACCTATCGGAAGCGTTGGCCACACCCTTGGCCGTGTGGGAGCGTATGGATCCATTGGGACCCGCGTTTTGTGCGCGTCAAGCAGCAATCTTTAGATCCGTCGAACGGCCTTCTGACGATTGACTTGCTGCTCGGCGACAGTCGCCGGACACCGGCTGCCGCCATCGACGTAGCTTCTTTCAAGGAACCGGAAAGGGAGTTGCGGGTTCTTTGCTTCGTCGATTGGAACTCGGGCCTGGTGTCGGTGACCGCAAAGGACCCTGTCCCGTTCTCGTCGGTAGCTTATTATCCAAACTACGATAAAAAGGACGTAATGCCCGCGCCGGAAGTGACCTGTCAAACGGGAAGTGGCTTCGGCGAGTTTTTTTGCACCCAGCGCCTTCCCTCCACGCCGCCCACGGCGGAGGTCCCCGATCCGCCTCCATCGACCAATGATCGCAATTTCTCTTTGTATGGCAGGCTTGCCGGGGCATGGACGGTTCCACAGCCGAATCCAATCTCGATGCGCGGTCCATGGCTGGAACGCGACGTGCCCCACGCGTGGCTTGAAAGTTCGCGGCCACAATCTTTCCGGCTCGATGTGATGGTGATGACTCCGCAGGACCATGCGGATAACACCACTCGTATTCGCGACGAAGTTCAACGTATGTCGGCTATTTCGGCCTCCGGAATTCACCAGCAATCAGCCGCCCGCTGGGAGGAATTCTGGTCGAAATCCGCGGTGGAACTGAACGACCCAGACCTTGAAAAAATCTGGTACCACAACCAATATTTCCTGGCCTGCTGCTTGCGCCAAGGCAAGGTGGCACCGGGCCAGGCCGGAAACTGGATTACCCCGAATGTGGGCAGCTCATGGCATGGGGACTATCATTTCGACTACAACGTTGAGCAGGTGTACTGGGGAGTTTTTTCCAGCAATCACGCCGATCAGCATTACCCCTATATTGACCTGGTTGAACACCTTTTGCCTGCGGCGGAAGCGCGCGCGAAAGAAAAATTCGGGCTCCCCGGCGCCAACTTCCCACTCTCTGCCTATCCCGTTCCCAACACCGCCAATGCGGATCCATCCGTCCCTTGGTTCTTCCTGATTTGCGATACCCCCTGGGCCGTTCAGAGTCTTTGGTGGCATTACCGTTACACCATGGACGAGAATGTCCTGCGACGCGTCTATCCGGCGCTGCGAGCAGCCGCGCAATTTATCGCAGCGTACGCAAAAAAAGGCGACGATGGAAAGTACCATATCGTACCCACGGTCGCACCCGAAAATTTTGGCCTTACCGCGGACTTCTGGCTCAACAGGGATTGCATTGTGGACTTGGCGCTCTCAGAATTTCTGTTCGATGCCGTTGTTGAAGGGTCAAAGGTCCTCGACATCGACGCAGAAGAGCGGGAGCGGTGGGCGGAGGTGCGTTCGAACCTGATTTCGTATCCGCAGGCGCGAGGGCCGTTTGGCCAGGTATGGGTAGACGTGGACAATGGTCCCACGGAGTGGATTTTCAATACCCCAAACACGGGAGTGCCAGTGTTTCCTGGCGAGCAGGTTGGAATTGGGTTACGGCCCGAGTCCCTGGAGATCGCCCGCCGCACGGTTGAAACAATCCGCTTGGAGGGAGGAAATGACCTGGTATTTCAACCTTTGATGCGCGCCAGGCTGGGAATTCTGGATTTGGATTGGTTCAAAAGCGAAGTCCGATATTGTCTGCTGCCGAATGGGATTGCGAATGACCGCGCTCGCCAAGCGGGCGGCCGCTATAGCGACCAAACCGATTTCGACTTCATGATGCGGATGGCTGTTTGGGTGGAGAATTTTTCCCTCCCTGCAGTGATTAACGAGTGCATGCTGCAAAGTTACGATGGCACCATTCGGCTTTTTCCAAACAGCCACGGATTAGGGCCGGCGCGATTTCAAAATCTCCGCGCGGTCGGGGCGTTTCTGGTGAGCGCGTCGTGGAATGGAAAGACTGTCTCGCCCATCGTCCTGTTGAGCGAAAAGGGAACAACGGCGCGCATTTCAGGTCCGTGGGGGGATGCCAGGCTCCGGATCACGCGCCTCAAAGATGGAACCGAGGTCAAGAGTCAGATAGAGGCAGGGAATATCGCGATCTTTGAGACCCAGCCGCAGGAGCGTTACCGGATTGAGCAAGCCTGAAGGCCTAGACTTCTCGGATCTAGTTTCCGATCCGGCTCGCCTTACGCCAGCGTATCGGCCCCATTTACCGCAAACTTTTGGCCGGTGATGAAGCTCGCAGCATCGCCCGCCAGAAACGCGACAACACTGGCCACATCATCCGGAGTTCCCATGCGTTGCATCGGGACCCTTGCGATGTAGGCATCGATGTCCTCCTGAGATGAGTCAATGTGACGTTCCGTCGGAATCCAACCCGGAGCGACGAGATTGACTGTAATCCCCGTCGAAGCCAGTTCGAGTGCCCAGGAACGCGTGAGCCCAAGCTGAGCCGCCTTTGCAGAAACATAGTTGGCGAACTTCGCGTTACCAATGTCGACAACTTCGCTGCCGATGTTGATGATTCTCCCAAACCCCCGCCGTTTCATTCCAGGCAAGACCTCTTTGACCAGCAGCAGGGGGGACTTGACGAAAAACTCGAGCTGATCGAGATAGGCAGGCCATGTCTGTTCCTCGATGCGCAAGAACGGTTGCGGGCCGGTGGCGTTGAGGACCAAGACGTCGATGTTTCCCAAGGTCTCCACGACTTCGTGAACAAGGCGAGCAACTTCACTTTCGGCGCGCACGTCGGCCTGGAAGGGATGGGCATTGCCGCCGGCCTCGCGAATACCTTGGCAGACGCGTTCCGCGGCAGCTTTGTTTTCAAAGTAGTTCACTGCTACGTTGAGGCCGATTGCCCCCAGTTTGAAAGCGATGGCCGCTCCCAGTCCGCGCGAAGCGCCGGTGACCAGAGCTGTGCGATTTGTCGTTTCGCTTTTCATAGACTCCCCGTTGATCGTATTCCGATGGTGCGCGAGCCCAGGGATTTCGGCCTTGTCGCGGGCACGCCCGATATGGCTTCAAAGGCCAAGTTGCTCTTCCCGTCTCGTACGCGCCGCACAAGATAATCCTTGCCGGTTTGCGGAGAAAATTCGAAGACGGCATCGGAGTTGGCCTTCAGTACGATGGATTTGGTACGGGCATCGACAACCTCAACAGTCTGCCCGGGCCAGGGGTTGCGAACCCGTATCTTTTGATCAGATCCCGCTTCGATTCCGACCGTAACAAGCTTGCCCTGACGAATCTGTACATCGACCTTGTCCCGATGTTGAACGTAGATCGTGCCATCGACGTCCCAATCGTTGGGCCATGCGGGAGCGATGCGCACTTTGCCGTCGTAATCCTGCACCAAGGCATCTTGCAGCGCATCGGCAAGAACGCCATCCTGCTCGACATAGAATTCCGGCCCCATAAAGCTCGCGAGTCCGGACGGATACGATTGATACTTCTCCGTAAGGGCAAGAACGCTGGCCTTAAATTGGTCTGCCATGCCGAGGCGGGCAGCCTGGATCGGGTCGAAGCTCCAGTCATCGTCGTTCTTGTTTGGCCGGCTGAGAAAGGTTCGCACCCCGAGCGCATGCTGTGGGCCATCGTCGCTGATCATGCCATATGGCCAGACGGGTTCAAGGCCGAGGTTTTCTGTATTGTGCTTTTCCGCCCCAGGGTCGTGGCTGTCGGCAATGACCGTGTCACGCGAGTTTGTATCCGCTGCCACAAGAACGTTGGGCGAACCGAGCCTGACCAGTGGAAAAGCCGACAGGCTAGATAGCGCTTGCTTCAATCGGCCGATGAGCTTGGCGTCGGTGTTGAGAACCGTAGCCGCG
>JAJYBW010000154.1 GCA_021778815.1 Acidobacteriota bacterium
GCCGTCACGCTGGCGACGCCGGGCATCGCTGCCGACTCGAACGGGATGTTCCATCCGCTGGGCGAACATTCTGACACCACCTTCAGCATCGATGGGCAACCGATCTCTGACCAGCAAAGCCGCAATTTTTCTAACCAGCTGACGGCGAACGCGGTGCAATCGATCAAGGTGATCAACGGGATGATTCCGCCGGAGTATGGCGACAAGGCCAGCATCGTGGTGCAGACGACAACGAAGTCGGGCCTGGGCAACAAGCATCCCACGGGCGATATCTCGGCCAGTTACGGCAGTTTCGGCACGGTGCTGGCGGACGCCAATCTTGGGATCGGGACTCAGACCTGGGGAAACTTTCTGGACCTGAACGGGATCAACGGCGGGAGATTTCTGGACACTCCCGAGTTCACGGTGATGCACGCCTACGGAAACAACGAGAATTTCTTCGATCGAGTTGATTTCAATCCCACGCCGAAGGACACGCTGCACCTGGATATGACGGCGGCGCGCTCGTGGTTTCAAAATCCCAATCAGTTTGATCAGCAATTTCCTACGCCGAACCCGTACAACCCGCAAGGACTGAAACAGGACCAGCGCCAGCAAAATTTGACATACAACGTGGCTGCGGTCTGGACCCATTTGTTCGGCACCGATGCCCTGTTGACCGTCACGCCCTTCCTGCGCCAGGACAACATCCACTATTACCCGAGCGCGGATGTTTTCGCCGACACTCCCGCTACGCTGCAGCAAAGCCGACGACTGCAGAATGCGGGCATCACGGCGGACTATTCCTACGTGAAGGGCATTCATAATTTCAAGGCCGGCGCTGTCTTTCAGCACACATTTTTGAATGAAGGCTTTGGTTTCGGCATCACCAGTCCGACCTACAACGCGGTTTGCCAGCAGGCGGATGGCACCCCGGTCATTGCCCCCGGCATTACCAATCCCGACGCGTGCGTGACGGAGGGCTACGAGCCCAATCCAAACTTTCTTCCGGGCGAACTGCAATACGATCTGACCCGCAATGGAAAGCAATTCGTATTCAAAGGTCACACCGACATCAAAGAAGAGTCGCTCTACGTGCAGGACACAATAGTCTGGAAGAACTGGCAATTTCTGCTGGGCGCGCGCGGCGACAATTACAACGGGCTTAGCAGTAAATACATGCTGGAGCCGCGGGCCGGCGCCACCTATCAAGTCCGCAAAACGGGCACGGTATTGTCTGCAGGGTATTCTCGGCTGATGCCCACCCCGTACAACGAGAACCTCGTACTCTCCAGTTCTGTCGGCAGCGGCGGTCTTGCCAATAATCTTGGGGGGAACGGAGTTCATCCGCTGACGCCGGCCTCGCGAAACCAATACGATATTGGATTTCAGCAGGCTTTTGGAAAATACGTTGTGGTCAGCGGCAGCTATTTCTGGAAGTACACCAAGGGTGACTACGATTTCGACGTCATCCTGAACACGCCGCTCACCTTTCCGATTCAATGGAAGAAATCCGACATCAGCGGCGGCGGTCTGCGAGTGTCTTTGACGCCAATCCACGGTATTTCCGCTTTCTCGGTGATGGGGCACTCACACTCGCTGTTCTATCCTCCGGAGATTGGCGGCCTTATCTTCAATGACAACACCAATGCCACGGACCTGCAGCCGTTTCTGATCGATCACGATCAGGCGTTCGAGCAGAATACGCACGTGCAATATCAACCCAAGCCGAATGGACCCTGGTATGGATTGACCTGGCGGTACGACAGCGGACAGGTTGCGGGGAATGTGCCGTTCGGGACAGCTCCTGGGGTACCCGTCAGCCTGACCTATCTGACGGCCGATCAGCAGCAGCAGATTCGCTTGAGCTGCAATGGGGTCGAGGCGACGCTGACCGCACCGCTGGTGAGTTGTTTGCCGGAGGAACTGAAATCGCCGCTGGTGACGATTCCGCGGGCCGGGACAGAATCGCCGGACAAGAATCCGCCGCGTGTGGCGCCGCGCAACCTGTTCGACATGGATGCGGGCTGGGACAATGTCTTCCGCCGCAAGCGTTACCAGACAAATCTCAGCCTGACGGTCACCAATGTCACCAACAAAGTGGCGCTGTACAACTTTCTTTCAACCTTCAGCGGAACGCATTTTGTGCCCCCGCGTATGATTACTGCGCAGGCGGTCTTCAACTTCTAGTATGCTGTTGGTGATGCGGTATTTCTGAGGGTCCTTCCCCAGAACAGCAAGGGGCAGGTGGTACGCCACGCTGCCCCTACGTTTTGCCTTCGGCCAATTGCGGTAGGCCTGCCCTTTTCCTTTCACTTTGAGCCCGTTGATCGCGGGGCCCATGGAAACTGATCCGACGCCGATTTCCTTTTGGCGCTGCAGTGAGATTTATCGCAAATTTCTTTGCAGGTGTCGCGGCTTCTGCGAAAATAGATCGTGCCTACCTCGTACGATCCACACCCACAAGCGTTTCAAGGAAGCGCGCCCATGT
This sequence comes from Acidobacteriota bacterium, assembly GCA_021778815.1. Taxonomy (GTDB): domain Bacteria; phylum Acidobacteriota; class Terriglobia; order Terriglobales; family Acidobacteriaceae; genus JAKAAZ01. Next base: position 2,471 of record JAJYBW010000154.1, read on the forward strand.
CTGCCAAATACATCTTTGTTACCGGTGGAGTTGTGTCCAGCCTTGGTAAAGGACTGGCTGCGGCCTCGCTTGGCTGTCTGTTGGAAAGCCGAGGCCTGCGCGTCAACCTGATGAAGTTCGATCCTTACCTGAACGTCGATCCCGGCACCATGTCGCCGTTTCAGCACGGTGAGGTGTTTGTCACCGACGATGGTGCGGAGACGGATCTGGATCTGGGCCACTACGAGCGATTCACGCATGCGCGGCTGTCACGGGACAATAACCTGACCACCGGCAGAATCTACGAGCAGATCATCACCAAGGAGCGTCGCGGCGATTACCTGGGCAAAACCGTGCAGGTGATTCCGCACGTGACCAACGAAATCAAGAATGCCATGCGCAAGGTGGCAGCCGACGTCGACATTGTGCTGGTGGAGATTGGCGGGACGGTCGGCGACATCGAGTCGTTGCCGTTTCTGGAAGCGATTCGCCAGATGCGCCAGGAACTGGGCCGCGAGAATACGTTATTCGTTCACGTCACGCTGGTTCCTTGGATTGCGGCGGCGCAGGAACTGAAGACGAAGCCGACACAGCACTCGGTGAAGGAGCTGCTATCGATTGGAATTCAGCCGGATATTCTTCTTTGCCGCACCGATCGTTTTCTATCGCGGGAAATGAAGTCGAAGATTGCCTTGTTCTGCAACGTTGAGGAACAGGCCGTCGTGACTGCGAAAGATGTTCCGTCGATTTACGAAGTGCCATTGGTATTCGCGCAGGAGAAAGTTGACGCGCTGGTTTTAAAGTACCTGCACCTGCAGGCGGGCGAAGCGGATCTGGATCGGTGGCGTGAACTGGTCGACCGCTGCTACAACCCCAAGGATGAGGTCTCGATCGGCATTGTTGGAAAATATGTCGAGTATGAGGACAGCTATAAGTCACTGAAGGAAGCGCTGGTGCATGGCGCGCTCGCTCATAACTTGAAGCTCTCCGTCACCTGGGTGGAAGCTGAAGGCCTGGAGTCAAAGGAACCCGGCGATCGCAGTTACGAGAGCCAATTGGCGGGGTTTGATGGCATCCTGGTGCCCGGCGGTTTTGGCAAGCGCGGCATTGAAGGCATGCTGAATGCGATTCGCTACGCGCGCGAGCGACAGGTTCCCTACTTTGGTATTTGCCTGGGCATGCAGACGGCCTGCATTGAATATGCGCGGAATGTTTGCGGATTGGATGGCGCGAACTCCAGCGAGTTTGATCCGGCAACGCCGCATCGTGTGATTTATAAACTGCGCGAACTGACCGGGGTGGAGGAGATGGGCGGCACCATGCGGCTGGGGGCGTGGCCCTGCATGCTGCAACCGGATTCGCTGGCGGCACGGGCCTATGGGCAAACGGAAATCAGCGAGCGCCATCGCCATCGCTACGAGTTCAATCGGGAATATGAAGCCATCCTGACCGGTGCCGGCCTGCGCATTACGGGGACGACTCCGGACGCGACTTACGTTGAGATTGTAGAGATTCCCGATCACCCATTTTTCCTGGGCTGCCAGTTCCATCCCGAGTTCAAGTCGAAACCGCTGCAGGCGCATCCGCTGTTTCGAGAGTTTGTGGGGGCCAGCTACCGGAACCGGCTGGCAGGCGTTGAGAAGCTGGGCGCACAGGTTGAGGTCGCAAGGCAACGCGTGGCGCAGTGATATTTATTGATCGAAAGAATCATTCTGAACCCTTCGGCGTTGTTCCGGGTACGTTCCGCGTAGCGGAGTGAAGCATCCAGATGATATTCGCATCGACTGCCAGTCATCACCCTCTGGATTCTTCGCTACGCTCAGAATGACTCATCGATTTTTAGGAATACAGTATCTGTAAGCTCGCACTAAACAACTCTCACTGGGAAACTGTTTCGTAGGATTCGCATGACAATTCTGCACGTGATACTTCTGGCCATCATTCAAGGGATGGCCGAACTGCTGCCGGTTTCCAGCTCGGCGCACGTTGTGGTTGCGGAAAAGCTGATGGGGATGGATCCGACGTCTCCCGCGATGACGCTGCTGCTGGTGATGCTGCACACCGGCACCATGTTTGCCGTGATCGCCTACTTTTGGAAGCAGTGGCGGGCAACCTATTTCCGCGACGCCCGCACCTTCAAGACCATCGTTGGACAATTGTTTGTCGCCAGCTTCGTGACCGCGATCATCGGGTATGGGCTGATTGAAGGCATTGAAAAGCTGGTGCTCCACGGAAAACATGCGCAGGTGGAAGAATTGTTTGGCCGCCTCGACCTGATCGCTCCGGCGCTGGCAGCGGTGGGGATTCTGATTTTGATCGCCGGCCTGCGCCATAGCCGGGACAATGCGTCCGGGCGCCGCGACGATCGAGTCCCCGGCTCCACGGGTCTCGACATGACCCAGGCGGGCTGGATTGGCGGTATCCAGGGGCTGTGCCTGCCCTTCCGTGGATTTTCGCGGTCTGGAGCCACTATTTCGACCGGGATGCTGCTGGGCGTGGCGAAGGCCCGGGCGGAGGAGTTCAGCTTCGCGCTGGCCGTCATCCTGACACCTCCGGCGATTGCCCGGGAAGTGTGGCGACTGCTGAAGGCAGAGCACCTGGCTGGAGCTGCTCCCATCGCCAACGCTATGATGCCGAGCTTGCTGGGGATGGTATTTGCCTTCCTGGCTGGCCTGCTGGCCCTGAAGTGGCTGAGCCAATGGCTGGAAAGCGGTCGCTGGTACTGGTTCGGCATTTACTGTTTGGTCGCGGCCGTCGCGGTGGGCTACCTGCACCACATGGGCTATTGAAGAAAGGCAAGAAGCAGGTTGCACTGGCAAATCATCCCGACGATCATGCATTGTCGAAGATGAACTGCAATCCTGAGTGAGCGGTTGACTCTTCCGCGGCGTGGGCGACCTTGCACCCGGCCAGACCGCCGACCCTTAAAAATTCCAAGCGTAAACTCGAAGTCAATTTATGGATGCAGTACCAGGGTCTGCGTCAATTGAAACGTCAACGTGGTCTCTGCGGGAACCTTTACCTGCTTCCCATGAGTAAACAGTTGCGTGACCACTCCGCCACCGGCTCCCGCCAACGCACCAATTCCGGCTCCTCGGCCACCTCCAAACGCTGCCCCCAGAAGCGCTCCAAGCACACCGCCGCCCCCCGCATACTCGGCAGTGGTGCGATTCATGCCGATGTTGCCCTGGCTGTTCTCAGTCACAGAGGAGGTATCGACGCGATATTGCCGGCCCTGAATGTCCACTGAGTACAGATCGAGCGCCAGGCTCTGACTGTTTAGAATCCCGCCGCTCTTCGCGCTCAGTAGTTGCAGCTTGGCCTTGCTCCCCGCGGGTATAACGACGTCCCCGGCACTGTCGACGACGTCCTGCTCGATCTGAGCAGAATAAAGCTTTCCGGCGGCGTCTTTGGTGCTGTCGATCGGACTTATCGTACGCACAACCATCGGCGTGCCCGTGGAGATTACTACGGAAGGAATGCCGCTGCCGGCTGCGGCTGGTACGGGAGCCGGTGCCGTGGGCACCTGGTTGTCCTGGTGAGTTGATGGAGGGCCCCCCTGCGACTGATTCCCAGCCTGCATTGACGAAGGGCCGGTGAGGATCAGCGAGGAGACATCGCTGACTGGAAAAACGTAGGAGACCCCATTCGACCCATGGAAAGCCAGCTTGGTGGTGCCTGTCAGTTGGCCGGAGTACGTCTGACCGTTGTGCAGGGTAATGTGATCGCCAACGTTGGAAAACACCAACGACTGGACGTCGCTTACGGGAAACCTATATTGAATTCCAGCGTTGTCTTGAAAAGAAAGCTTGCTGTTGACCGCGCCCGTGAATGTGCCGGAATAGCTTTTGCCGTCCCGCAAGACCACAACATCAGCATGAACGGCAGTAACGGAGAAAATCAACAGGAGAAGAAAATCAATGGCTTTTGTTTTCATCTTCAATCACCTCGTCTTGACTGGGCCATCGCCCTCTGCTTGCAATGAATCTGATCTCTGATTTGCTTGGCTGTTCCAATCGAACACCGCCATCATACAGCTTGCGCGGCCATCGAGAGCCTGCGTTTCCGTTATAGACGAGTCGCGCCGCCGTCCCGATATATATGACCATAAAGGGCCTGGAGTTGCCAGCCTTGGGTTTCGTCAGACCTGCCCAATAAAGGGGGCTGTCGACTGTCGGTGTCGTGGCTACGACGGCACAGGGTTCGGTAGGTCGAGCAGATCGATTTTCGAGAAAAATCTGCCATATCTGCATCTCCTTAGCTACAAACCGCATCAATTAAGTTGACAGTAAGTCACTCAACTGACATACTAGAGAAGCGGAGTTAGGCGAAGATTCTGTCAAAAGAGGGGCATCATGGGCAAAATTATTGGAATTGATCTGGGAACCACGAATTCGGTCGTCGCGGTGATGGAAGGCGGCGAGCCGAAAGTGATTCCCAATGAGGAAGGCGGCCGCACGACGCCGTCCGTCGTCGCGTTTACCAAAGGTGGCGAGCGTCTGGTTGGCCAGGTGGCCAAGCGGCAGGCAATTACGAACCCGGATAACACAATTTATTCGATTAAGCGCTTTATGGGACGGCGCTACAACGAAGTGAACGACGAAATGAAGATGGTTCCCTACAAGGTGAAGCAGCAGGGCGATCACATCGTCGTGGAAGCGCAGGGCAAGGATTACACTCCGCAGGAAATCTCGGGAATGATTCTGCAGAAGCTGAAAAAGGCTGCGGAAGATTATCTTGGCCAGAGTGTGACGGAAGCGGTGATCACGGTGCCGGCGTACTTCAACGATGCGCAGCGGCAAGCGACCAAGGATGCGGGCAAGATTGCCGGCCTGGACGTGAAGCGGATCGTGAACGAGCCGACGGCGGCAGCGCTGGCCTATGGACTCGACAAGAAAAAGGACGAGACCATCGTGGTCTATGACTTCGGCGGCGGCACGTTCGACGTGTCCGTGCTGGAAGTGGGCGAAGGCGTCATCGAAGTGAAGTCGACCAACGGCGATACGCACCTGGGCGGCGACAACATCGACCAGCGCATCGTGGATTGGTTGATCGATGAGTTCAAGAAAGACGAGAGTCTGGATCTGCGCGCCAAGGGCAATGAAATGGCGCTGCAACGGCTGAAGGATGCCGCGGAAAAGGCCAAGATTGAGCTGTCGACCACAACCGAGTCGGAGATCAATCTGCCTTTCATCACCGCGGACGCAACCGGTCCGAAGCACTTGGTCAAGAAGCTGACGCGCGCCAAGCTGGAGCAGTTGGTGGATGACCTGTTGCAGCGTTCGGTTGGCCCCTGCAAGCAGGCGCTGAAGGATGCGGGCATTGAGGCAAGCAAAATTGATGAGGTGGTCCTGGTAGGCGGACAAACCCGCATGCCGAAGATCCAGCAGATTGTGAAGGACCTGTTCGGCAAGGAACCGCACAAGGGCGTCAATCCTGACGAAGTGGTCGCGATTGGAGCT
>JAJYBW010000155.1 GCA_021778815.1 Acidobacteriota bacterium
TAGCCGAATCAGTTCGTCATGGGTGCCTTCTTCTGTGAGAACTCCGTGAGAAAGCACAACGATGCGATCTGTCATTTTCACTGTAGAAAAGCGATGAGAGATCAACAATGCCATTTTCCCTTTCGTAAGTTCAGCGAATCGTTGAAAGACTTCCTGTTCGCTGCGCGCGTCCAAGGCTGCCGTGGGCTCATCTAGTATCAACAGCTGGGCATCGCGCAGATAGGCGCGAGCCAAAGCCATCCTCTGCCACTCTCCTCCGGATAAATCCACTCCGCCTTCAAACCGTCGGCCAAGTTGCTGCTCATATTTTCCAGCGAGCCGAGCAACCACCTCGTCCGCCAGGCTCATCTGCGCGGCTGTTTGAATCCGGTCGAGGCGATCTCGCTCTTCGATACGTCCCACGGCAATGTTGTCTCTGGCCGTCATCTCATAGCGCATGAAATCCTGAAAAATCACTCCAATTTCATGGCAAAGGTCATCCATGTCGTAATCCCTTAGGTCCACGCCGTCGATAAGAATCTGACCCTCTGTGGGGTCATACAAACGTGTGATGAGTTTTACGATGGTGGTTTTGCCCTGACCATTTTCTCCGATCAAGGCTACTCGTTCCCCCGGGTGAAGGTGAAAATTGAAATTCTTCAGCACGAGCCGTGTCGTTCCAGGATAGGCAAACGAGACATTCCGGAATTCGACGCCGTGTCGAATTGGCCGGGGAATTTTGATGGCGTTCGGCTTCGACTTGACGGTCGGTTCCATAGCAAAAAAGCCAAGCAGGTCTGTCAGGAATAATGCCTGATCAGCAACGCCGGACGCATTGACGAAAATCTGCTGCAGATTGGCGCTGACCTGCAGAATGGCCGTCGTCAAAATTACCAGGACAGCGATTTCAAAACGCCCGCGAATCGTGTCCCAGAGCACCAGAGCGTAGGCGCTGTAATATCCCGCAGTGGCAAGCAAAGACAGAAACGCTCCTGCAACGAGTTTGCGTTTGGAGAGGTCAACATTCTGATCGAAAATGGTGTTGGCCATGTCGCTGAAGCTCGCGATCAAGAAATCGCGCAGCCCGAATAGCTTCAGCTCTTTTGCTGCTTCTTTGCTGCCACCAAGGTCTCGCAAATAATCCATCTTGCGCCGCAACGGGGTCTGCATGAAATTCTTGGCGTATCCGAGGAATGCAAAATGGCTTTCACCCAGTAACGCCGGAATGGTTCCAACTATTAACAGCAACAGCAGCCATGGAGAATATTTTGCGATCAACAACGACAAAGAAACGGTTGTCAATATCAGTTGGATCAGATTGCCAACCATCTGAATCATGGCGATGCGGTCTGTCGCCTGTGCCTTCGCCCGTTCCAATCGATCGTAAAAATCGGGATTCTCGAACGCGGTGATGTCGAGTTTCGATGCATGTTCGATGACGCGGACGCTGATGTGTTGCAGATAGAGATCGCCGAGCAGGCTGTCGCAGAACCCCACGCCCCGACTCAGAAAGGCGGCAATCGAGGCAAGTGCAAATTCGAGGACGACGATCCACCAGAAAAAGTGCGGCAAGGCAGTATGCTGGTGCCGCACCTGGACAATGGCGTTAATCAGCCAGCGGGAAACCTCCAATATCGCGACCGGCGTCAACGCCAGCGCAACCCGCAGGGCCATCGACCAGATAACGGTTTTCGGCCCGCATTCCCACACCATGCGCATCACGGGGGGAATGTTGCGCATTGCGCTGAGTCGCGATCGCCATGTGTCGCCGTACGATTTGTGGGTTTTCGTTTCTGTCACTTCTGGCCGGCAATGCATCTAAAGAGAGTCGAGAATGTTTTTAGTCACGTCGTGAGTGATTCCTAAGCGGGACTGAAAACGATTGATAGCTCGGACTGCGATATCTACAGCTTAGATGAAGAAGTTGGCTTTTTGTTTGTCTTCTTGACTTTGAAGACATTCTCATAAGATTAGAGACTATGGCGCAAAGACCGATTGAATCCTGTGGTGTGATTGGCGATCTGCACACCGTAGCTCTGGTAGCGATGGACGGAACGATTGACTGGTGCTGCCTGCCCCAGTTCGACTCCCCCAGCGTATTCGCGGCTTTACTGGATGAATCGAAGGGCGGCTATTTCAAACTGGCGCCAGTGCAGGCTGGAACGAACCGCCAGATGTACATGCCGGAGACAAACGTTCTGCTCACTCGCTTTCTACGCCCGGAAGGCGTTGGCGAGGTGATCGACTTTATGCCGGTGCGCGAAAACAAGAAAGAGCAGAGCGAATCGGTGATGCATGAGATAGTGCGAATTGCCAGAGCGGTACGTGGAGAAGTTCGCTTTCGAATCGATTGCGCGCCCGCTTTTAATTACGCTCGCTCGCCGCATAAGGCCAGTGCGACTCAAGGCGGAGTTATTTTCGAGACAGCTGAGGACCAGATGGTTCTGCTGGGCCCTGGAGAATGGCAGATCGAAGACGGGGTGGCAACTCTCGAATTCACCCTGCAGCCGGGCGAGTCGGCAGAGTTCGCACTACGGTACATCACCAAGGAGAATGCCGATGGACTCCATGCCCCGGTCGATGGAAATCGGTGGATGAACGAAACTCTCGAGTTTTGGCGGGAGTGGCTCTCCCACTGCAAATACGAAGGCCGCTGGAGGGAAACGGTTCTGCGTTCCGCCCTGACGCTGAAATTATTGACGCATCATCCAACCGGCGCTATCGTCGCATCGCCGACATGCAGCCTGCCGGAGGAGATCGGGGGTGTTCGAAACTGGGACTATCGATATACCTGGATACGCGATGCTGCTTTTACCATCTTCTCCCTGGTGCGTCTTGGTTTTCCTGACGAGGCAACTGCGTTTATTGAGTGGTTGGCCAAGCGAATCCACGAAGGGACGGGTGCTCAAGGCCCGTTGAATACGATGTACAGCATCGATGGAGTGAGCGATCTGCCGGAATTCACGCTCGGCAACCTGGCAGGCTACCGCGATTCGCGTCCAGTTCGAGTTGGCAATGCAGCCTCGAACCAACTGCAATTGGATATCTACGGCGAAATGATGGACGCGATTTACCTGTACGACAAACACGTCTCTCCAATTTCCTACGATCTATGGATGCGCATCCACGGGGTACTGATCTGGGTTGCGAACAATTGGAACCAGCCGGACGACGGGCTGTGGGAGGTGCGCAGCGAACGGCAGCAGTTTGTGTATTCCAAATTGCAGTGCTGGGTTGCACTCGATCGCGGGATACGGCTAGCCAGTCAGCGAAGTCTTCCGCTTGATCGCGTCAAGCTGGAGACAGAACGGGATGGGATCTTCGCTTCAATTATGGAGAATGGATGGGATCCGCAGCAACAAAGTTTCACGCAATCCTACGAGTCGAAATCGCTAGACGCAAGCAATCTGATGATGCCTATCGTTAAATTCATCGCACCGAGAGACCCGCGCATGCTCAGCACCATCGATTGCATCATGGAAAAGCTGGTTTCCGACAGCCTGGTCTACCGCTACGAACTCGATGGAAACCTTGCGACTAAGGATGGGTTGACCGGACATGAAGGCACATTCAGTATGTGCACGTTCTGGTTGGTGGATGCATTGGCCCGCGCGGAGCGTCTGGATGAGGCAAGATTTATTTTCGAAAAGATGTTGAGCTACTCGAATCATCTGGGCCTTTATTCTGAAGAGATCAGTGCGACCGGCAGCGCGCTTGGCAACTTTCCGCAAGCATTTACGCATCTTGGACTTATAAGCGCTGCTCTGCATTTAGATGAAAAACTGCGGAGGTAAACGTCATTCCCTTTACATTCGAATCACGGATTTCCGGTGCCAACAATACGTTGTGGACGCCGAGATTTGGTCCCGTCCTGCAGCCAGATGGATGCCTGTTTCAGCTTTGGGCGCGTCCCGGAGCGACGATCGACCTCGTGGTGGAAGGCGATCCCTCGCGACGTGCAATCGCCATGTCTGCGGACAATGATGGAATTTATCGAGCGCAAGTGGAGGACGCAGGCCCGGGAACACGCTACTGGTTCAAGATCGATGGAGCCGGCCCATTTCCTGACCCGGCCTCACGCTATCAGCCGCTGGGGGTGCATGGTCCATCACAGATTGTTGCGCCGGGTGAGTTTCAGTGGAAGGCGAAAGAATTTCAAACGCCATTGCTCCGAGATCTGGTGATTTACGAGCTGCATATTGGAACGTTCACGCCCGCTGGAACATTTCTCGCGGTGATCGAAAAACTCGATTATCTGCGGCAATTGGGAGTCAACGCCGTTGAGCTCATGCCGATTGCAGATTTCGGCGGCGAGCATAATTGGGGCTACGACGGGGTGTCGCCGTATGCGCCCAGTCATAATTACGGCACGCCGGATGACTTTCATCGATTCGTGGATGAAGCCCATGCTAGAGGAATTGCCGTCTTCCTCGATGTCGTCTACAACCATCTGGGGCCAGACGGTGCTTATCAGTCGGCGTTTGCACCTGAGTTTTATACGAAAAAGCACAAGACCTTGTGGGGGGACGGACTGAACTTTGACGGTGAAGGCCGAGACAAGGTTCGCACCTACTTTATTGAGAGTGCATTGGCATGGATTTACGACTACCGCGTGGACGGATTGCGTGCCGACGCAACTGATACCATCCGCGACGATAGCGATCCGCACTTCTTAACGGAATTGACGGAGCGCCTGCATCGAGCGGCCGCCGAACTTGGAAGAAACGTAATCCTCATTGCAGAAGATGCCCGGAATGAGCGCAAGGTCGTTCTTCCTGCCGCGCAGGGCGGACACGGATTCGATGCGGTGTGGTCCGATGATTTCCATCACCATATACGTCACCGCCTGGGCGGAGATAGTGAGGGCTATTATCAGGACTTCGATGGAACGACCGAAAGTATCGCCACAGCAATTCGCAAGGGGTGGACTTTCACCGGCCAAGTTGCCAGCTTTCATGGGAGTAGTCGCGGGACGAGCCCGGATGGACTGAGTTTGGAGTCGCGGGTTTTTTGCATTCAGAACCACGACCAAATTGGAAATCGCGCTCTGGGCGAACGGTTGTCGACTCAGATCTCTTTTCCGGCGTGGTGTGCCGCCAGCGCGCTGTTGCTGCTTTCTCCAGAGGTGCCGTTGCTATTTATGGGGCAGGAATGGGCGGCGCCAGAGCCATTTCTATTTTTCACTGACCACAATGAGGAGCTGGGTCGACTAGTGACGGAAGGCAGGAGAAAGGAATTTTCGCACTTCTCAGCTTTTGCAGACAGTCGAAATCACGCATCCATTCCTGATCCGCAGAAGGTGGAGACATTTCTACAAAGCAAGCTGGATTGGAACTTAATCCGAGATGGGGAGCACGCGAAATGCCTGCATTGGTATCAGTCGCTGTTACATGTCCGGAAACAGCTTTTAAAGAAGGCGACATTTGAGGCGGCTCGGGCTTTGAATGAGCAGGTGATCGAAGTGTGTTGGAAATCTGCACATGGAAGTTTCCGCGCTATTGTTGCGCTGGAAGGCCCCACCGCTGTGAGCGAATCCTCACTGAGAGCGCTGACCTTGGTGGATAGCAGCGAGGAGAATCGTTACAGCCAGGATCCCCATCCCGTTGAGTGGAAATCTGAGACCGGTACACTATCCTTTGAACGCGCAGGTGCCGCGCTATTTGCAGGCGACAACCTTGTTGACATCGTGGAAGAACGAACACAATGATGGATCGAAGAAGCGTTAGTGCGACTTATCGTCTGCAACTTACCAACAAATTTCGATTTGCCGATGCTGAAGCCCTCATCCCTTATCTTCGAAGCTTAGGCATCAGTCACATCTATGCCTCGCCGATTTTTGAAGCGCGTCCCGGCAGTTTGAGTGGCTACGATACGTGTGACTTCGCGCGGATCAGCCCTGAGCTCGGCGGAGAAGAAGGCTTCAATTCACTGGTGACGGCGCTTCACGCCCAGGGAATGGGTTTGATTATCGATTTCGTTCCCAATCACATGAGCGCCCATCCGCAATGGAATAAGTGGTGGCGCAGCGTGCTGGCCAACGGCCCGTCCTCTTCCGTATCGGAGTATTTTGATGTTGATTGGAACCCGGTCAACTCGAATCTGCACGGCAAAGTGTTGCTGGCGATTCTCGGCGGTCAGTATGGCGATGTGCTGGAGTCTGGCGACCTGAGGATTGGCTACCACGACGGGGAGTTTTGCCTGCTCTATGGCGATTACAATCTGCCGCTAAATCCACGTCAGATGAAAGTATTACTGCGTCACCGGTGGCACGAGGTCGCAGACTCATCTGGCATTGACGAGGCAACGCGTCAGGAGTTCGAAAGCATTTTGTTTCACCTGGATCATATTCCCGCGTATCGACAGGCCGGATCGATGGCGCGCTCTGATCGCGAGCGCGAGACTGCTGTCGCCACTCATCGATTGACCCAGGTGATGCAGCAGAGTCCGGCGTTACTGCGGCACTTAGAAGACGTCATTGAAGAATACAACGGGGTACCGGGAAAGCCGGAATCATTCGATCTGCTGCATGAACTGCTGGAACAGCAGCCCTATCGGTTGTCCTATTGGCGCACGGCGATGCAGGAAATCAATTACCGCAGATTCTTCGACATTAATGACCTGATCGGCCTGCGCATGGAATATGAACCGTTGTTTCGCGCCGCCCATGTGAAATTGATTGAGTTGGCTGAAAATGGTGCGATTGACGGAGTGAGGCTGGATCACATCGATGGGTTGCTCGATCCGCAGCAGTACTTGTTGCAGCTGCGCGCAGCGACTGCGAATTCAGCGCGACCGATGTATCTCGTCGTTGAGAAAATCTTAGCCCGACAGGAATGGTTGAGCCCGGAATGGCCCGTAGATGGTTCAACCGGCTATGAATTCCTGGCGTTGCTCAACGGATTGTGGGTGAAAGAACCCAATCTTCAGGAGATCGATCAGACCTACCTGCACTTTCGTGAGCGCAGAAAGCCCGACCGCGATGCTGTCTACCATGCCAAGAAATTGATCACGGCTTCCTCCATGGCGAGCGAATTGAACGTGCTGGCGCACGAGCTCAACCTTCTTTCCGAAGAGAATCGCCGCAGCCGCGACTTTACGCTCGACGGGTTACAAGAGGCGCTGCGCGAGGTGGTGGCCTGCTTTCCCGTCTATCGCACCTATATCTCTGCGCAGGGTTTCAGCGCCACTGACGAAATGGCCATCGACGAGGCCATTGGACAGGCAAGGCGCCGGAATCCAAGCATCGATTACTCGATCTTCGAGTTTATTCGAAGTCACATTTGTCCGGTAAGACAGCCAGAGGAACCGGAGGAAGACTTTGCGGAACGTCTCCGTTTCGCGATGAAGTTTCAGCAGTACACCAGTCCGGTGCAGGCTAAGGGCATGGAAGACACGGTGTTCTACCGCTACAGTCCCCTGGCTTCATTGAACGAAGTTGGTACTGGGACGGGTCGCAGGGCCACTACGCCGCAGGAGTTCCACGACGCAAATATCCATCGCATGGAACGCTGGCCGAATGCGATGTTGACGACTTCTACCCACGATACAAAACGCGGCGAAGATGCCCGCATGCGCATCCATGTCTTGACTGAGCTACCCGAGGAGTGGAGATCGAATCTGCTGCAATGGGCTCACTTGAACGATGGTGCAAAGACGCCGGTCAACGGACATCCCGCTCCTGATCGCGGTGATGAATATTTGTATTACCAGACGCTGCTGGGAATGTGGCCTCCATTGCAGAAAGTGGCGGATGACGACACTGTAAACCGCATGCAGGCGTTTATGGCGAAGGCACTGCGAGAAGCCAAGGTTCACACCAGCTGGGTGAATCCCTCCAATGAGTATGACGCTGCCGTTGAAAAATTTGTTCAGCAAACTCTCCGCGGCAAATCTTCGGCAGCCTTCCTG
>JAJYBW010000156.1:0-815 GCA_021778815.1 Acidobacteriota bacterium
GGACTGGTTAGCTGCGTCGCTCCCGGGCAGACTCAGCCACAGACTGTCCTTGCCGACCGCAGTAGCACGAACTCCCCACACAACCTGGTGTTGATCCGCTAGACGCACCGACGGCGTTTGCACCGCGACGTTGTTGCCGCGAAGCTCAGGAGAAACTATGTTCAGGTCCACATTGTCGGCGACGCGTGCCGTGACCAGCGTGTTTTCTCCAACCTGTAGCGGGCGATGTCCGTAAACCGTGTCCATCAGCATTGTCAGGGCAACGATCGGAATCAGGACGATTACGGCGGGTTTCAGCATCAGCCCAAGATAACGCGCATTCCACAGCAGCAGCTGCCCCTGGGCACGAAACACTATTCGCGGCTCATCACCGAACAGGCGAAACTCGTACAGCGCCGCGCTGATTCTCCGTTTCGCCAGCGCGATGCCTTCGGTATTTGAAAACCTGCCGAATACCGGAAGAATCGCGATGCCCGTCAAAATGCCGAGCACCGTCAAGCTGATCAGGTATGTCGCAGGTCGCATCAGTCCAGATATCCCAGGCCCTTCAGCTTTAGAACAATTTCTTCATCGGACTGCGCATCGTCGAGCTTGGCAATTTCCTTGTCGAGCACGTGTTCCACGAACTCCTCTGGGGAACTGTACCCGCCTGCCTGTGACACTCGTTTCACCTTCGCCCAAAGTTCTTCTTTCAGCTTGATGGACGTTCCTGCCATACTTGCCTCCGTATCAAAATATCGACTGGCCGCGCATGTCTTTCGGTGCCGCCACGCCAAATTCGTGCAGCAACGTGACCGGCACATCTCCCAGCCACG